>DASXSW010000098.1:0-4049 GCA_036505755.1 Binatia bacterium
TTCCATGTCAGCACCAGGCCGAAAGCGCACATTACAGCCGCGACAATGTACATCCATCTGTAGCCGGCCATGTCGACGACCAACCCGTTCAGCAAAGCGCCGGCTCCGTTACTCAGCGGGAAGGAGACGGAAAAGCTTGCCATGGCGCGCCCGCGCCGTTCGGCCGGGGCTTGTTCCATCGCCAGCGCGAGAATGCGCGAACCGCCGATGGCCGAACCCATGAAGTAGAGTGAGCCACTGAGTATCACGCCGACCAGCGTGCCGACTATAGACAACAACAGTAAGGCGATTGTCTCTAGAATAAAAGCGACGATGAGCGAGCGGCCGCAGCCGATCTTATCCGACAGGCGACCGAGCAGAGGCCGCGCGAGCGTGCTGGTTACGCCGATCGCCACGTAGTACCAGCCGAAGTGGCTGATGCCGAGTTGACGCGCGTAAAGCACGACGAAACTCGACAGGCAGGGCAGCGAAAGATGCAGCGTGAAAAGGAGCGCCGCAGCTAGCAAGATGTGGCGGTCAAAGACGTTGATGATTTCACGCCACCAAGCTTCTGTGGGTTGGACTTGGGTGTTGCGAGGGCGGTGCGGCACCGCCCGGGATAGAGCGTAAGCCGCGACAGCGCCGGCAAGAACAAGGCTCATCGCAACCAGGAATGCCGCGCCAAAGCCGCCAAAGTGCGCGTCGATGATCCATAGCGCCACCGCTGGAAATATGATCGTCGCAACAGATTGCACACCGCCGTAATAGCCGGATGCTTCGCCGCGCCGGTCCACCGGTGCGGCGGTCGCGAGCAACGTGTAGCCGCCGGTATTCATGCCGGACCAGCCGATGCCGCGCAGACCATTGGCGAACATCGTCGCGCCGGCAAACGGTAAGAAGCAGAAGGCGATGCTTATGGTCTGGGTCAATAACCCGAGGATCATCACGCCGGTCTCGCTCCAACGATCCGCCCAGTAACCTATGATCGGCCGGGATATGACGCTGGTGACGCCGAACGAAGCGATGACCAATCCGACGACAAAAGGCGAGCCTCCCAGATGAGTAATGTAAAGCGGAAATGTCGGCTGAAGAATGAAGTGTTGCGCGTAGCCAAGAAACTCAGCTAAACAGAGCAGCGCGAAGGCGCGGGTCCAAATCGATTCGGGTTTATCACTGGTCATCGAAGTGCATTGTCTTAGCTCGCCGGCGATCTCAGCTTCGGCGCATTGACCAGCGCGAAAATGAGTCCCAATGCCTGCACGGCGGCTAAAATGAAAAACATCCCGACATAACCGGCAGCCTCGACCGCGATGCCGGTGATGAGTGAGCCCACGCCATAGCTCAGCGGATAGGCGACGGAAAAACTCGCCATTTGTTTACCACGACGGCGCGGATCGGCGCGCTCCACGGCGATTGCGAGGGTTGTCGAGCTGCCGATGGCGTTGCCGAGCATGTAAAGCGTTCCGCAAACGATCATGCCCGCGAGATTGGACATGATCGTGATCAGAAGCAGGCTCATCAACTGTAAACCGAACCCAGTGGCAATCGAGAGATCGCGGCCGATGATGTCCGAGAGACGGCCAAGCAGCGGGCGAGCAAGCAAACTGGTGATGCCGACGACGACGAAAAACGCGCCGAAATTCATGATGCCGCGCTCGGCGGCGTAGAGGACGCTAAAATTCGTAATCGAAGGCAGCGAGATGTTGAGCCAGCAAAGCATGATCGACGGCAGCAAAATATCGTGCTCAATGAAATGGAAAATTTCGCGCCACCACTGGCCAGATAGCTCCGACATCGCGTCGCGGCCAACCCTGTGATGGACATGGAGGGCCATCACTCCACCAAGCGCGGCGCCGACCCAGGAAAAAACCGCCGAAACCAGGAAGACAACGCCGAAACTGCCGAACGAGGCGTGGAGCAGCCACAGGGCGAAGGCGGGAAATAAGATCGAGGAGGCGCCTTGTACGCCGCTGTAAAGGCCGGAGGCTTCGCCGCGACGCGATTCCGGCGCTATATGTGCCAGCAGTGAGTAGCCTCCGGTATTGAGTCCGCCCCAGCCGATGCCACGCAGACCATTGGCCAGCATCGTGGCGCCCACGAAAGGAATGAAACAGAGAAAAATGCTCGCGCCCTGAAAGAGCAATCCCGCGATCATCACACCGGTTTCGCTCCAACGATCGGCCCAATGGCCTACCAGAGGCCGGACGATGACGCTCGTCGCCGCGAAACAGGCGAGTACGATGCCGACGATGAAAGGCGATCCGCCAAGTTGTTGCGTGACGTACAGGGGTAAGATCGGCGTCAGCACGGAGTGCTGCGCATAGCCCAAAAATTGCGCTCCGCAAAGCAGCATAAAGGTGCGCGTCCAGATGGATTCGAGCTGCCGGTTCGCCATTAATTGTTTGCTGCCGAAGGGGATTCTTTGCGCGGGCCTGCCGGATTCAGGACGAGGCGAAATTGCAAAGCGGCCCTAAACTAACACGAAGCGAAAGTGGAAGCGAGTTTCGCATTTGGACGAACTTCATTCGCTGTGCCATGGCTTGGGTGACCCAATCGAAGCAGGGTGCGATCAGGTGATCTCCGTCCGGTCAAGTTACCCGCGAGTTGTTTCGCCTCGATTCGGCTGTTGCGGGCGTGATCGAGTCGAACAAGATAACTCAACTCTCACGCCGGCCCGCGCCTTCTCCTGCCATCCTAAGCGGTTACGGCGTTCAAGTGTGACGAGCGTCTGTCACCCATCATTGGCAAAAGTGACGTGAGTAAACCCATATGTGACTCCTCGCCACAATTGAAACGTCCATAATTGGCGGAATTTCTAGGGCATTTCACGCCCCGGTTACGATTTCTTCGCCCTAAGAGAATTCCATAAGACAACGTTCTTCCAGCTGGCACCTCTTGTGCTTCCACCTTTGGTATGACTCAAGCAACCAAGAAGATACGCTACTCGCGACTAACGGATAATTCTTAGCCAGGTATCCGAGGAATTTTTTCAATGTCCGCTATTTTCTGCTCAGAAGCCTTACGCACCATCGGCCAGGACCTAGAACTGCGGGGTATCAAAACCTTTTTCATAAAATGCGAAGCTGACCTCTACGTTGTCGAGGCTGGTTACCAATCTCCCCCGGCTCCCACCCCTGTCACCTTGCATTACAACTTAGATGATATCGAGCAGTTGGATCGCAAAGCACGAGAGAGAAGTGATCGTGATTCGACGGTTAAGGACTTTCTAACGTTGTCGCAAATCTTGTGGGCGATCGGGAGTTACGTGACTAGCAAAGGAGCTCGCTTACTGAGTGTTTCCAACAATGCATCGACTGAGAGAATGCCCGTCGTCAAGATTGAATACGAGACAGTTCAGGGCGATCGAGTCGTTGACGATCGCACGGGCTCCGCCATT
Source organism: Binatia bacterium (assembly GCA_036505755.1). GTDB lineage: Bacteria > Desulfobacterota > Binatia > UBA9968 > UBA9968 > DP-20. The sequence goes on from DASXSW010000098.1 coordinate 3,377, forward strand.
TACGAGCTGTGTGTCAGCGTTTACAAGTTGAGAGCAACAGCAAATATTAATAATACCCGGTATACTCGTTTCCGCGCCTTCCACGAAAATAGTTAATGCTTTATCGGTGGTTCGACTGATCCCCCCTTTTTCAATTACCCGCAAATTGTTTCTGTCAGAAATCGGACGGCAGTAAGGCAGAAGATCCGATCGTAGAGGTTTAACGGCGCACGGCTATCCGGGCTCACTCGTGCGGCTAATTCATTCCGAAGACGATCACGAGGTTTTCTTCAGGATCACGGAGGTGCATCTGCCGCTTGCCTTCGTCCACCCAATCCGGTCCCCAAGAAACGGCCAGCTTGCTATCTTCCACATGCCGGAGCATTGCATCGGAGTGTTCATTCCCCGCGAGCCCGTAACAGTAAAGCCCGCCAACGGGGTTGGGATCGAGGTTCAGCAACACCAGCTGCATCATGCCGTCGGTCAATACCACTTTATGCGCGGCGGTTTTGACCGTCTCCATCCCGAAGACCTCCGTATAGAATCGCGCCAGCTCCTCCGGCTTTTGTGAGAGTATGACGAGCCGCCGCACCGCGTTTATAGCTCGATCGTCGGTTCCATTTTGCAGCCGTTCTGCCGGGATCGTGTTGTAACCTCTCCCTGAAAGATCAATGGGGTTACCTTCCGGGTCGTG
>DASXSW010000099.1:0-4040 GCA_036505755.1 Binatia bacterium
CATGTCCGTCGGCATACCGCAGGTAAGCGCGACTCGCTTGATCGAGTTGAGCTGGCCGGCCACCAGCCTTAAACCTTTGTCGAACCCTTTGATGGAGTCGAACACAATGCACGGAGCGACTTTAGACTCCTTGCGGGCCATTTCAATAATCGCGCCGATCTCCAAATCCCAATCCGCGCCTTCGACGGTCTTGAGCTCGCCCAACCGATCGACTTGCTCCATCCATTCACGCAGATCTCGGTAAGCCATTCGTTCCTCCTATCGATACAACGTCTGAAACAGTCCCTGCTGCTCGAGCTCGCTCACTAAACTATTGTCGACAAAGTCGCTCGCTTTTACGGGAGCCGTCGTTTTCACCTCGGAGCGCAACACTTCATCAACCGCATCGAGCCTGACTTTTGGAATCCGCTCGAGGTACTTCACGCCGTAAATCCGGTAGAGCTCCGCGAGAATATCCACGTCTTGGACCTTTGTGTATTTAGCGAGCACTTTTATAGTTCCTTCTTTGTCCGTTCTGATCCGATGAATGCCTTCGCAATAAGCGCGCAATAGTCGCAAGGCCGTGCTGCGATTTTTTTCCAGGAAAAGTTGCGTCGTCGCCAGCGGCGAATTGGGATAGACAATGCCGATTTCGCCGAAATCGACCAGTTCCTTAAGGCCGAGTTTTGCCACGGACAAGTTCGTCGGCGGTGAAACCACGCCGGCATCGACGATGCCGGCGGTGATGGCGCCGAGCAGTTGGGGCATGCCGCCGGTCTGAATGACCGCCACGTCGGCACCGCGCCCCAGCCCCCATTTTTTAAGCGCCAGATCCAACGCGAAGTCCGTCGAACCGCCAAGGCGCGTTAAGCCAATTTTTTTGCCTTTTAAATCCTTGGCCGTTTGAATCTCCGGCCGCGCCATCAGCGAGAACACCAGCGTGTTGATGGTATTGGCGATCATCTTTAGACTCGCCCCTCTCAGCGAAGCCTGAACAACGGAATTGGCGCCGAGTCGGACGAATTGGACATCGCCGCCGATGAGAGCCTGGGTCGCCACCGAGCCGCCGCCGATATAGAGCAACTGTACATCCAACCCCTGACGGCGGAAGTAGCCGTAATCCTGCGCCACCCATAGGGACGCCATCGCGCCGCTGATCGAACTGTAAGCTAATCGAATCGGTTCAGCGCGCGCGTTGGCGAGAAATAAAAGGGCCTGCCAGACGAACGACCACAGGATGAGACAAAAAACTTTTTGAACAGTTGTTTCTCGCACAGCTTCAAGCCAGGTGTGGATCGGCGCAACTTTCGCGCTCACTGCCCGAGAATGCCGGCGTTTCTCAATTCCCGCTCGAGCTTCACGACTTCTTCTTTTGGCATCTGTTCGGTGTCCCACTTGGGAAAACGTTTCACTGCGAAGCCGCGCATGCGATACACTTCCTGCAGCGGCACCCGGCCATACTTGCGCAAGCGCGCCGCGACGATACGCGCTGCGGTGTCGACCCTTTTCTGCGCTTCCACCGCCGCGGAGTAGTCTTTCCTATTTAAAGCGTTGAACAACTCCACGCAAATCTCCGGCACAAAGCTCGTCGGCGGATTGATCATGCCGGCGACGCCGAAGGGCACGAGACCGAACAGATCCGCGTTGCCGGTGAATACCGACACGTCGGGAAGCAAACGAACATATTCGAGCAAAGCGCCTTGGCCGTAGGCGACTTTGATGCCCTTCAACGCCGGCACCTGTTCCTTCATACGCAATGCGAAGGCGGGTGGGATCGAGATGCCGGAATACTTGGGATTCTCATAGATGTAAATCGGCAGTGGCACCGCCTTGTGTACCGCTTTGTAGTGCGCCATGATTTCGTATTCGGTGTGATCCGAATAATAGTAAGGCGGCACAATCGCCACCGCGTCGGCTCTATGCGCCGCCGCATGCTCGGCCAGCTCCACCGTGGTGCCGGCGTCAGCAGTGCCGACGTGAATGACGACCGGCACGCGCGACTTGGCCTGATCGAGCGCGATCGCCGCCGCTTGCTTGCGCTCGTCGATGGTCATCGCCGGCCCTTGGCCGGTGGAACCGAGAACGAACAGGCCCTGAACGCCGGCTTTGATGTGAAAATCCACCAACTGGCGCATCATTTGTTCGTCGACACGAACTTTCTCATCGAACGGCGTAATAATCGGCAACAAAACTCCACGAATCATTTTTCCTCCTGCGAGATCGACAATCCGTATTGTGTCGATCGCTGTAACCTCTTTCTGACCCTCGCCCTCTGGGAGAGGGAAGGGTGAGGGTACGGAACAGCGAAAGGCCCTCTTTGTGCAAGCGGTCGCGGGTCCTACCCGATAACTTTCTTTCGCACTCCCACTAGCGTGTCCAAACAAAAGACTTCGCTCGACGCTGCCTCAGCCACAACACCCTTAGGCCGGCCGCCATTGATCGCCGTCTCGATCGCATCCCGGACAATTTTACGGAACTTGATGACGCCGCGATCGGAAACGCCGAGCTGTTCGCCTCTTTCGCCCAACAGTCCCTGCGTCCCCTGCGTCACAAGATCTTCCTGCCGAATGTTGCCCTTGTAGGGCATGTACTGGCGCTTGTCGTAGGGCTTCACTTCCTGCGCCGGCGTTTCCCGCGCGCGCAGTTCTTTGAGACGCTCGAAGAAATTGTCCATCGGACCGGTGTAATTGTCGGCGGTGAATATCATGAAATGATCGTCATCGTTGGGCGTGAGGAAAAGCATATGCTCGCAGTGCGAGCCCTCGTTCATCAGCGCCACCGCGTCCATCTTGGCGTGGACGAACTCCGTATCTCCCACTTGAATAATGCTCGGCAACGCCAGGCTCATTTCATCGATAAATTCGGTGTTCACGGTCGGCCCCGGCTTGGTCATGACGACCTTCATGCCGTAATCCGTCTCGACGAAATCGAAGTGCGGCATCTCCGAGTAGCTGAAAAAATGATCGCCCCAGGATTGTTGTCCGTAACCGGCGGTGCGATGCAGAATGCACACGTGCGCTGGGTCCGCCGAGTTTTCGAAGAAATTGAACCAATTGTAATCGCAGTGACGCACCGGCTCGATCTGCCGTTGTCCGCCGCGATCGACGAGCGGCGCATATTTCGGCAGCGGCGGCGGGTTATCTCTGTCCGGTCCCATGTAGGCGAAGATCAAACCGCCGAATTCACGCACCGGATAGGAAAGGTGCTTCACCTTCTGGCAAAATTTGCTGTCCTTCGGCTCGGCCGGCATCTCCAAGCACTGGCCGTGAATATCGAACAACCAACCATGGTATGCGCACCGGAGTCCGCCGTCTTCAATGTCGCCATATTCCAGCGACGTTCCGCGGTGCGGACAATGCTCGCCGAGTAATCCAAGCTGTCCCACTTGATCGCGAAACAGCACCAGCTCTTCGGCGAGAACTTTCACCGCTTGAGGAATGTCGTAGAGATCACGCGCGATGCCGACGACGAGCAAATTGCGGCGAAACCATTCTCCGGCCGGCGTGACCGGTCCGACGTGGGGAATATCCGCGACGCTAACCTCTTTACCCCAGGTTTTCCGACCTTTTTTCACTCCTTCATTTCCTCATCGACGTAACCCGCAAAGCGCTTATCCGAGCACATTGAACTTTGAACCTTGAACATTGAACGCGCTCCGCTACTTGAAACCATACTCTTTCCAGCGTTGCAAAACCGCCTGACGCATCGTGCCCGTCGGCTTGGCAACCTCGCCGCGGAAGTTTTGCTTCTTGGTCAAGTCGAGCATGAGCTTGGACGTCACACCTTCGGCCGTCGCCGAAGGCTCCAGCGTGCTGGTGATGCCCCGTGGAATGACATACATGTCCGTCGCCGGTTGAAAACGTGTGGTCAGCGCCCACAGAACCTCGTTGGGATCTTCGATATTGATATCCTCGTCGACAACGAACACATGTTTCCATTTGCCGCTTCGGGTGTAGAGCGACGCCGCGAGAATATTATCGACGATGCCCTGGCGCATCAGCCGCTTTTCCAGCTGCAAGATCAACACGATCGATACTCCCCACGGCGGCGCGTAGGCTTTT
>DASXSW010000100.1:0-3883 GCA_036505755.1 Binatia bacterium
CTCGCGATATAGTTCCAAGGCGAGCGGATGGTTCTGCCAATCCCACGTCGTTGGATAATAGCCGATCCCGCGCGTGGTGTTGGTCGTCATCGCGCCGTCGAGCAACTCGTTAGGATGGATCAGAGTCGCCAGTGACTCACGGATCGGCAGGCCGTAATAACTGACGCCGGAATGGGGCTGGCCACCGTTAGTGATGCAACCTTGGATCAAAACGATACGCGGGTGCCGTTCGGTTTCATTCAACTCATAGTGCTGCACTTGTTCGGACGTGAGCTCTTGAGTCACTTCGGCTAATCTTTTCGCGACTTCGAATTCGGCCTTTTGTATCGCACTGTGCGCTTCGAACTCGCCCAACTCTTCTTTGAGCCTCGTAATCAAAACAAGGTGGACAAATTTACTGAACCGCGACGCCTCGGCTCCCGGTCCCCACATATCGAGGATGGCGCTGCGCTGCACGCCCGTACCGGCCCGAATCGTGCCTTCGTAAGCCGCGGTGGCAAGCACGGTCATGCCGGATAAGCGATGCGTCAAGCCGTTGCCAACACCCTCCACTGGACCGATGGTTCCCGGAAAGACTTGAGCCTCGCTACCAATCTTCACTCTCGGCTCAACGACATCGCGAATGCCGGTGATACGCACGTGATCATCCGGTGAAACCACCTCGAATCTCGCCTCCCGGATGCGCGGGTCCCGCAGCACGAGTCGAGCTAGATCTTCAGGTGCCAATTCCAATCTACCGCCCTGATAGCGATAAGAGTTTCCGAGACGAATCTCGCGAACCGGAAAATCTGCGATATCGAGTCTCATATTTTTCTTTGGCCTAGCCGACCGTTAGCACCGACTTGAAGAACGGTTTGAACGGCTGGAACCAACCTTTCAAAATCCTTCCTTCTCGAGCTTCCGTGCGATGCGGTCATCGACCAGATCCTCGACCTTGAGTTTGGCAAATTTAGCATCGGTCTTGGCCAGAAGTTGCAAGGCGCTTTGTATCCCCTCTTTGGTCGGAATAATGCTGCGATCGTAAAGCACGCTTATTCTGTTGTACAGGTCTTCGCCGCTGTCCGTCGGAGCGAGCCGCAACCACTTCCTCAAACTGCGGATGACTGCCGGCTGATTGCTCTTATCCTGAATGAATCGGTTCGCTCTGATCAACGCTCTGAGAGTTTTCTCCACTGCGTCCGGCGAACGGTCGATGAAACTTCGGGGAGCGACCAAACCGGTTCCTTGATATTTGATATTGAGCGTCGGCAGTTCCACCAAAATGCGGCCGCCCTTTTGGGTGATGACCCGGCTATAGGTATAGCCCAATACCGCCCCGTCGATAACGCCCGTCATCACCGCCTGCGCCAAGACCGCGTCGTCGCCGATGGCGCGAATCTGGATTTTGTCGCGCTCCGCATTGAGACCCCAATGATCGAGCAAGATTTGCGTAAACATCCAGATGCCGCCGCCGATGCTTTGAACTCCGATAGTTTTCCCTTTTAAATCTTCCGGAGCGCGCACCTTCGTCGACACGGCGAAATAGCCATCCAGTCGGTTGATGAATCCTGCAACAAAAACGATGTCGAGGCCTCCGGCCATCGCGCCTAGTGAGGCCCCCGTTGCCGACACGCTGTAGAATTGTGCTTCACCCGCCGCGACAGCGGCAATCGCGACCGGCCCGCTGCGCACCTGAACGACATCCACATCCAGCCCCTGTTCTTCGAAAAACCGTTGATCCTTGGCGACGAATAAGAGACCTGCCCGTTCACTGAAATCAGCAAAAACGAGAGAGAGTTTTTTAGTTGGGGCCGCTGCTGTCGCAGAGAAACCAAGCAAATGAATTATCGCCAGCGTAATCAAGAGCCTTGTCACGAAACTGATTAAAAACCTTGACGACATCCGCCCTCCTTGTCGCAGGATTAAATGATCATCACGTGCATGCTCTGACAGCAAGGAACTCGCCGTTACCCACCGGCACTAAACTAGTGACGAACTCGGGATCGGCTTTGACGACGGCAATGAACGACGCGACCTCCGCTGGATGAGAAGTAGCGTTGTCGACGACAAGTAAGCCGCCGGGCCGGAGCACGCGACGCAAATTCGGCCACCAACCGCAATATTCCGAGCGCTCCGAGTCCAGGAAGATCAAGTCGAAAGCGCCGTCGGGCGAACCTTCGAGCAGGTGGCCGGCGTCGTCATGAACTTGTGAAATGGAAGAGGTCAAACCGGAGCGCGCAAAATTTTTGGCTGCGAGATCGATCTTGTATTGAGACTTATCCACCGTGGTCACCGATCCAGCGATGTCCCGAGCCGCGCTCGCGAGCCAAAGCGTCGAATAACCATTCGATGTGCCGATCTCCAGCACCCGGCGCGCAAGCATGACTCTGACCAGCAGCGCGAGGAATTCGCCCGTGTCGCGAGTGATATTGAGCATCTTGCGCGGCCGTTCGGCGGTCGAAGTGTCATTGTCACGCCCGAACTGCTCAAGCTCGCATAGCAAATCTTCTAACGGATCGACCATACTGTTTGCCTTGTTCAATTTGCCCGCGACTAGGTATACGGAGCGATTACATTCCCAAAGGACCAATTTTCTTTTTTGACTTCGACAAGGTTAATAAACACGTCTTCCAATCGCACACCGAGCTCGCCATGCAATCGCTCAGCAAGTGTTTTGTAAAATAGCTTTTCGAGTTCCAGCGCCCTTTCTTCATTCAAAGTGATCTGCACAATGATGAAGCTGTCGGTGCGCGGTACATCGAGATAGCTCGGGTCGTAAATCAGGCTCTGGTCATCATGCTCGGTAATGCACCTGGAAATTATCCTTTGGCGACATGTTGATCGTATCGACCATCGACTCATAAAATAATTTTGCCGATACTCTTACCAAAGCCCTCCCGCATACCTTTCATCAGGGAAATACGCACCACCCGCATATTCTTATCTCCTCGAAAATTTGTTGAGTTTGTACACTACCTCAACACTAACCAGCCGACTGTAAAATCTGCGCACGGCTCTTGTTGAAATACCAGGTGTGGTGCCAACGGAATCGATTTATCTCGACGGGCTCGCAGAAACCAGCTTTGGTTGCCATCGCGCCGAAGTCTATAATGGTCTCTGGAAAGTCATTATTCCGGATGTGCTCGCAGAGAAAGTCCAGCGCCTCCGGCGACAAAGTCATACACCTCGATCGAAGCCAGGCGCAATAATGATCGAGATAGCTCGCCCGCTCCTCGCCAACATCGCGCATCGTATCGATCACGATCACTATTCCACTCTCGTTGAGTCTCTCGCGCGCTGATTGAAAAAATTCGGTTTTCTGAGCGGAGGAAAGATGATGCAGAGCGAAGCTGCTAAAGATCACATCAAAAGTCTCTCCGCTTGTTCGGACGCCGTCGAGGAGATCGCCTCGACGCAATTCGATGGGACAACCGAGGACGGTCAGATTGTGTGCAGCGCGGCCAAGCGCGACGTCGGAGAGATCATAGCCGAAATACCGGCTGATCGAACGTCCCCGCAAAGCGAGTGCTACATGGCGCGCGCTGCCGCAACCAAGATCGAGAAGCGAAAACGGGGAGTTTTTATAACGGTCGGCAAGGAAGCGTTCCACATCACGAAATATATCTTCGTGGTGCATATAGTTGTGAACCAATATCTGATCATAGATCGTCCACTCATCGAAGAAATTTTCCGTCGCCGTGTTCGTCACAGTTCTTTGCACCGGATGCTAAATTGTTTCTATATCGACTTCAGTCCCGTTACCACGCAATTATGTCATCACTAGGCGAAACAGCAAAACCGCAGCCACGACCACAAGCATAGCGAATGTAGGATAGGCAGTCAGCCCAAATCCCAATGCCCGCCCAGGCGCGCCGCGCGTATAACCGCGGCTAAAAAATATTCG
>DASXSW010000101.1:0-5134 GCA_036505755.1 Binatia bacterium
ACCGATCTCTCCTTTCGTTAGCAGAATTGCGCGCGACGAGAGGTTTCTGCGTGAATTTCTATTTATTTACCACGAAGAGCGCGAAGGACACGAAGAAAGGAGGTCAAACACATGTAGGGGCGACCGGCCGGTCGCCCTACACCCAAAAGCGCAAAGAAAGAAGTATAACAAAGACCGTGGCGGTCTTGCCGATGAGTCGAAAAAGGCAGGGCGTGAGGCGCTCCTCACTCCTCACCCCTAGCGCCTTACTTTTTTTACCGGTACTCCGGCGCGTCCTCGAACTGCTCGATTCCGCCCATGCCGAGATGAGCATAAATGCTGGGCGACGCGCTGAATAAAAGCGCCGGGCTATCCCCGAGAGAAAAGTGTTGGTGCACAGTCATCGGCGGAATGCAGATTAGATCGCCCTGCTCCCAATTCCAGCGCTCACCGTCATGGATGTCGTATCCCTTTCCTTCGAGAACGAGAATCAATTCTTCCGCCACATGGCGATGCTGGCCGGAGCGTCCTCCGGGCTCAATTTCCTGAAAATAAATCCACGCATGGTTGGTCGCGGTTTCAGTATCAGGGTGAACCATCCACTTGATTTTCCCATGGCGTGTCAGCTCCCAGGATTCTTTGCTGTCGCGCGCCACATGATCGACCTTGCGGCAAAAGTCGGCCTCATCGTGCATCAGCTTCACGTACCGATCGTAGGTATTTGCGGTAGCGTCTTTAAACGATCCCGCCGTGCGGCGCGCCTGGAAGCTCGCTTCGCGATTCGGTTCCGCGCCAAGGATCACTTCGATGTCTTCGGTGATGCCCAGCACGCCTTTCTTGATGCGGTAGCCTTTCAACGTTCCATCTTCACCGTAGATCGGCTCAGTGCCGTCGCGAAAAGTCGGTTTTTCGTTGAGCTTATGTTGCTCGCGCCAGGTTAGTCCTATGAGATTTCCCACCCGGCCGGTCTCCGGAACGTAGATCGTGCAGCCGATGTCTTTGTCTCCGCCATGTTGATGCATCGTGTAGGGAGGCACGATGAGTAAATCATAGGCTTCAAAATTGTAGGTCTCGCCGTCGTTCCATTCCCAGCCTTTGCCGGTCACGCAAAACAGCGTCGGCGCGCCGATGTGGCGGTGCATCCCGCGCACAGGCGCTTGCGGCGCGACGCGGGTGAAATGGCTGGTCATGCAGTAGAGCGGTCCCCGCGTCAGCATATCGTAGCAAACATGGTCACCCATCTGGTGTGGGCTATCCATGCCCATCACCGTCGGCTGCATCGGCAGCTGCTTAAGGACATGCGGCAACGAGCGCGCCTTGGCGTCCTCTTGCTGCTGATAAACAAACCGCTTCATTCGATCCGGTTCTCGTTGAACTTCTCGCCACGGTTCAAGCATGGGTCTCACCTCGCGTTGGTATTGTTCACCACGAAGAGCCCCGCTCCTCTCTCCTCCCCCGCGCGCGGGGGCGGATGAAGGTGGGGGCGTGCGCTTCGCGACCTTCGTGGTGAAATCTGTGACCGCCTATAGTTCCAGCGTCGCCGGCGCAAATAATTCTTCGAGCTTTAGCTTTTGCTTCGTCAGCCCCTGCTCGTGCGAGAAATCGATGATCGTCTGCAGCATTTTTTGATTCGCCCTTACGCCGTAGGGAAACGGATCGTCACCAAAAATCTCGCGGGTCTTGGCGAGATACTCGTCGCGAAAGATCAGACCGGTCGGAATATGATCCTTCATACGTTCCTGCCACCATTCTTTGGCAGCGACAAAAGCCTTGAATAAATTGAATGCCAGCCAGGGATACTTGCGATCGACGTCGCCGCGAATCGCGTAGGCGTGGTTCGCCGGGATGTAGCCATGCTTATTGAAGAAGCGCTTGCCTTCTTCGATGTTATCGGGAAACAATGGTTTTACCTTGCTCCAGTCGCCGCCGCGCGCGCGAATCTGGGTCGAGCGATCGACGATATTACTCTCGCGCGAAAAAGCGCGATGCACCGACGCCACATCAAGTTCGTTATTGACCATCATCGACGCCAAGCTTTTATCCTTCGGGATTCGCTGAAACGAGATTCCCGGCGGCGGCGTGAAACCGGTGGCGCCGCCATGACTCAATTCCTCGCTCCGCTCCATATACCAGTGAACCTTGTATTGCGACACGCCGAAATCATGCTCCAGGACACCGCGCACCCAAAGCGACGCCGTTTGCTGGTACTCGCCGACCCCGATGCGCTTCCCGACGATATCTCCGGGCTGCTTGATGCCGGAATCAACGTGGTAGGAAAGCTGAGCATGCATGAAGCGGCGCGACGGAAAGACCGGAATCGCGATCATGTCCATGCCCTGAGACTTCGCGATCAAATAGGAAGAGAGCGACATCTCGGAAACTTCGAACTCTTGAAACTTGAGTTGGCGCCAGAAAGTCTCGGACGGATCGGAATAGGTTGTAACCAGCTCGGCCCCCTCGATAGGCACGGCTCCATTGATAATTGGCTCGACTCTCTCATTGGCCCCGGTTATGAAACTGAATTGTAGCTTAGGCATCGTTTTTACCCCCTTCGATATTCTTTGTGTGACCTTCGCGTTCTTTACGGTTAAATCTCCCCCTCCTTTTTCCTCCCCCGCGTCGCGGGGGAGGAGGAAGGTGGGGGCATTTCATTTCGGCAGCTCATTGACCAGTTTCCGAACCACGTCCCGGTCCCAAATCTCCGGCCCCCATAAACGAATATACTTGACCCCTTTTTGCCGCAGCGCCCAGGCTGGAAACTCGTCCTTCGGAATATCTTCGCGTAGTGAATTCGGACCGGGATCGTTGGGCTCGCCTTTTTGAACGGCAATCTGGCCCTCGCGGGAAAGAAACCAATTGATCGCCACTTTAGCCGCGTTGGGATGGGGCGCCTTATTGAGCAGCGAGAGCATGGTTCCTCCCGCTTCCATAGCAACACCATCCTTGCTCAACGCATGGGGATCCAGGACATCCACCGGCAGTCCTTGTTTTTTGGCTTCATCCACATCGGTTGCCTTGGCCGTAATCGCCAATGGAATTTTGCCGGAGGCGAGCCAATCTGTTTGTTGGCGCTCGTCGCGCACCAGCGTGAGTCCGCCTGCGGTAATGAGCTTTTTTAAATACTCAGGACCGAGTTGAGGATTATAGTGCAAAAAGAGCAGCGGGCTTCCGCCGCCTGGGTCATTGGGATCTTTCGCGCTGACCTTTCCTTTCCATTTAGGATCCAGCAGATCCCAAAAGGATGTGAGGCTTTTCGGGTCGACTAACTTGGTATTATAAGCCAGCATGCGCAGGGGAAAGGCCGCGTAGATAAAAATATAGCGGCCTTCACCGTCGTTATAATGATGCTTTCCTTCGAACCACTTCGACGAATCCTTTACTTCCGGCATGACGAGCGCAGAGTTGATCGGATCGAATGCCTGCGCTTTCAGCAGCGTGTTAGCCGTGCCACCGCCCAAGCGCACGACGTCGACGAGAAATTTCCCCGCTCTGCGCTCGGCCATGATGCGCTGCAAATTTTGCGCGCCGCTGCCGGTGACCAAGTTGAGCTTGATCTTGGGATATCTTTTTTGAAAGGCATGAAACTCGGCATCGGTGCCCAACTTATATACGGTCACCTGCCCTTCTTGCTCCGCTGCTTTGACGGTGCGCTCCCACTCGCCATCACCGCTGGGACTGGCTGCAGCCGCAAAGGTCGTTCCATGCAGCATCGCCAATAAGACAACGGCTGCGAGGCTTTTTAACAGAATCATGGAATCTTTTTCTCCAATGTTTGCACGACAAATATCATTCATAATTCCCTCTCCCTTTGGGAGAGGAAGGAAAGATATAGACCGGCAACACAGTTTACAAAGTAAACCGGCCGCATGGTTTACATCTTGGTTGCGCGCTGCCGTGTTGGACCCTTTGTGATTGATTCTTTTCACGCTTTTTTGAATCCGCCGACGATGGCAGTATTGCCTTCACGCCAGAAGCAATCGATATCTCTGAAGCCGGCGCGTTTGAGCAGACGAAACTGCTGCAAGAGATTGGGCGCCGCGCCGTCCATCTTAGCTGCCCGGCCCCGAGTCTTCGTTTGCAGGTCCTTGTAGTAACGCCGCAGCGCCGGAGTAGAAAAGTTGACCCGCTCGATATTCAGGAACAGTCCTCCAGGACGAAGTAACTCAAGAATCTGCCCATAAACCGGGCCAATGAGTTTGAGTTTTCGCAAGTTGTGTATGGCACGAGCGCTCACGACGGCGTCCAATTCACGCGGTAGCTCGGCTATCCATTTGTCAGCGCCGAAGTCCGACTGAACAAACGAGGCTCTGGCTCCAAACGCATCGAGACGCTGCCGAGCCAACCTTAGCATCTCATCAGACCCATCCGAACAGATCACGCTCATCTCCGGAAACGCGGCGAGTAGCTTCTCCGCCAAAGTCCCTGGACCGCAGCCCAAATCCATCACCTGGGATCGCTCGCCGATAAACACCGAGAGCCAACTGATCGCCGCATTGAATTGAGCCTCTCTTTCCGCCGCTCTCCGGCTATCCTTTGACACCCACTCTTGATCGTATTCCTTTGTGCCCCAATCGTGTTCACTCTTTGCCATTGCTGTCACTCCTCTTAGTTCGTGTCGATGTTACACTCCACCCTCGCCTTTTCCAAAAAACTCAGGTCCGACACCTCCCGCAACGATACTTTCTTGCTGACTCCTTTTGCTGAGGCAAGCACTTCGCTCTGATAGCGAATGCCCTCTTCTGTAATAGCACAAGTGTAGCCGCCGTTGCGCATATGAATATCGTAGTTTCCTTCTGCGTCCTCGCGACTCAAATGACTGATCCGTTTGCACGCCAGCTCGATGGCTTCTTGACGATGATGGTTCAAATAGTCGGTGGCTAGAACCACCGCCTTCACGGCCTTGAAAACTGTATCCGGCTGTTCGCGAATGAGTCGAGCGGAAGTACAAAGTCCCCCACCGTGCCAGCGCATATATTCTTCCGGGTACGGGATCAGGCGCCAGCCTGCCTTGACCGCCCAGTAAGCGTATTCCTCACGCGCGATGACCGCGGCGATGGCAGGATCCTCGAACGCCCGAATGCGGTCAAGCGCGTCACCGCGAACAATCGTGATATCCGATCCAAGGATCCAACCCAGCTTCTTGGCGAGATAGGTG
>DASXSW010000102.1:0-9336 GCA_036505755.1 Binatia bacterium
GGATTTCCAGTGCCGGGAGGAAAGGCGGACCAATCAGCGGATTGGAGGCGGGTCGGTTTGATCCTGACATCACGATGAGGCTGCATGCGAAACGTCATCGCCCAGAAAATTCCATCGGCGTCTCTTGGGTCGATGTCGTCGTCAACGACGATGATCATTTTGCTGCCTACCGTAGGGGACTCATGGCATGCATCGAGAATTTCCGTAGCTTGCCCCGATTTTGGGTTACTAACTTGAATACAGCACAGACCCCAGCTACCGGTAGATTCGTGGAACGCAACCTTTGTCACGTTATCGAAGCCGCGGCTACGCAAGAACGAAAGGACGTTGCCCTCGGCGCCTGTGCCGCGAATTTTGCTGGATTCCGATGGCGGAAACTGGCTGAGCATGGCCACATAAATCGGGTTCTTTCGATGCGTGATGCAGGTAATCTCCATGAAAGGATTCAGTTGCTGTGGATCCATGTAACCGGTGAACTCGCCAAAGGGCGCTTCGGGTTCCATCAATTCGGTGTTGATGAAGCCTTCGATGACGATCTCCGCGTAGGCCGGGACGACGAGATCGACAGTCTTGGCCTTGACCATGGGGACCGGCTCGCCGGCCAAACCTCCTGCCACGGCATATTCGTCAACTCCATAAGGAATCTTAACCACCGAAGCGTAAGAGACACTGGGCGGCGCGCCGATTACCACCGCGGCCGGCATGGGTTTGCCGATCTTTTGCCATTTGCGCCAATGTTGAGAGATGTGCTGTTGGCCACCGGCGTTCATACCGAGCCGAGTACGCGCCTTTACCATGCCTCGGTAATTGCCGATATTGCGCACCCCGGTTTCGGGATCATAGGTGATAAAATGGCTGGCGCTGGTATAAGGCGCAGCGTCGAAGCCGGGTGTTGAAATAGGTATGGGAAACGTTTCCAGGCCTTGTCCTGGCTTGTTGAGATCGTCTCCGATCTGAACCACTTCGTGCACTGGCGCGTTATCGACAAAAACCGGTTCAATTGGATTGTTTCGCGCCTCCGTCCATCGCTGGCTGATCTTGTCGGGATCGCATTGTAAGCCGAGCCCATAGATCTGCCGCGAGCCGGCGAGACACGCTACAACAACCGGGATGTCATATCGTCTTCCCGAGACGTCCATCACTTTCGTGAACAAGAAAGCCTTGCGCTCCGATTCGGGAAGTCCGCGAAACTGCAGACGGACAAGAGGATGTAGCTCGGTGTCTTTGTTAATTTCCTGATTTACTCGCACCAGCAGATTCGCCTGTTCGAGAGCAGCGATCAGCTCACGGATATCCTTATAATACGCCATGCTTGAACCCCTTCGTATTGAGTTTCCCTGATTTTTTTTGATCAATTATTAATTAGTTCATAAGTAAGTAGACATTAAATGTGCTTGGTGTAATAATGTTTGCGTGAAGAGACAAGATGCCAGGAAACTGGATCACCAGACCTTGGAGGCGATACGAGTTCGGGCGGTCCAGCGAGTGCAGAGCGGCGAAAGTCCAGAAGTCGTTGTCAGCGTGTTGGGTTTTTCTCGAGCCTGCATTTACAACTGGTTGGCAGCGTATCGGGCCGGCGGTTGGGGGTCTCTCAAGGCCAGAAAGCTTTACGGACGGCCGCACAAACTGAAGGGGCCGCAGATTCAGTGGATTTATCGGACCGTGACGATGAAGAACCCGCTGCAGTTGAAGTTTCCGTTTGCTTTGTGGACTAGAGGGATGATCCGCACGTTGATCTGGAGGGAGTATCGCGTGAAGTTGAGTTTGGCTTCGGTGGGTCGGCTTTTGGCGCAATTGGGATTGAGTTGCCAGCGACCTCTGGCTAAAGCGTTTGAGCAAAACCCCTCGTTGGTCGAGCAATGGGTAAAAAGGGAGTATCCGAAGATTCGGGCGCAGGCCAACCGGGAGGGAGCAGAGATTTTTTTTGCCGACGAGTCTGGGATTCGTTCGGACTTCCATGCGGGAACGACTTGGGCACCCATCGGGCAGACTCCTGTGGTCAAGCAGACCGGCCAGAGATTTTCGCTCAACATGATTTCGGCAGTTAGCCCCAAAGGTCAGCTTCGATTCATGGTCACCCGAAAGCGAATCGAGGCTTCGGTGTTTGTAGAATTTCTCAAGCGTCTGATGCATGGTTGGGGAAAATCTATCTTTCTTATCGTGGATGGTCACCCGACTCATAAGGCACGGCTCGTGAAAACATTCCTGGAGAGGATGAAAGGCAAACTCAGGCTTTTTTATCTCCCTCCCTACTCACCAGAACTCAATCCTGATGAATATGTTTGGAACGACGTTAAAAACAACGCTGTTGGAAGGTCGATGATCACCAATACCAAAAACCTACGTTCGGCAGTCACGTCGAGACTGCGCTACTTGCAGACAAATCCCAAGCATGTTCGCACCTTCTTCAAATCCGACACCACTCGCTATGCTGCTTGATTATGTATAGCTACTTATGAACTCCCTAATAACTATGAGCCGTAACGATTCGTTCTCTCTCAAAGCTCAGTTCTCTTCCCGGTAAAGTCGTACGGCTTTCAGCAATGGCCGATCGCTTGCTGAAAACAGGATCGCCGGCGATGTAGACGACTCGTTTCGGAACCGGTGCCAATACCAGGGTGGTACGCGGAAGCAGTCACGCTCGCTCCAATCCAAGGTTTCTTCATCCCGCCTATCTTGGCCAATGGGGGTCACGCCGCTTCCTTGTACTACGTAGTAGATGGTACTACACGTGTGCCGGTGGCTGTGTTTTCTTCCCCGGACGCAACATCTGAATTCGACAACCGATGGTCGCGGAGGTGGGGCCACCGGTAAAGGGGTCGGTAAAATCCAGGACCACACCGTCGAAAGGGTCGCCTTCTTCAGCAGCCGCCAGCTCTTCGAGCACGTTCAGCGTGTCTTTCCAGCGGAATCTTACAGGGAAAGGACTCAGGCCTTCCAACGCTGCGTTAGAGCGGAGAGCTCCCATTCGTTTCAAGTGGTAACCGTCCGGTTTGGTAATGGGCTCCGATCTGCCTACTTCTCGTTAAACCATGCGTTTAAGTATTGAGTGAGCGGGCTGTCCATAGCTGTGAACCATATGGCCGGCTCGCTGCCGGTATTTGTGGAACCGTGCCACGTCCAGTTGGGCTGGGTCAAAAGATCGCCGGGCTCCATGAATTGCTGCTCACCGTCAGCAGTTGTGTAGAGATTACTGCCCTGAATCATGAAATAAACTGACGATGCGGTGTGCCGGTGCGACTCCGTCACTTCTCCCGGGTTGAGATGTTGCAGCATCGCCGCGAAAGTTCGCGTAGCTCCGAGCGAAAGATCCCCGGAAGGATTCACCATGTGAATGGTGCGCATTTTCATGCTGTCGTCGATCGGGATCAGATTCCCGGCCTCCAAAATATTTGGCAGTATATCCTTCCACCGCCAAACCCACGGCTGGATATCCTCTCGCAGCACAGATTGGCGTTGCCACGCCCCTCTTAAGGAAGCCTTTTTCACCCTGGCATTGAGCGTATCTATTTTTTGCTGCACGTGAGCCTCTGCTTTTGCCATGGTATCGTCCTTTCTCGGCAACTGCTGGTGGTCGCTTTGGAGAATCGAAATTCTTCGATCGAGATTTTCCTATACCCACGGGTTCCTCGTTGTCAATATTAATAATCATCGGATCGAAGCTACCTTCCCATCAATCGAGTACAGATGAAAGGTCTTGTAAACAATGGTCGCCTGGAAGGTCGGCTAAGGAATGAGGAGCGAAGGTCACTTTTTACTCTGTCCGGAGTGTCGAGATGCCGCTTGTAAAGGTTGGTCACATTCCGGGGTCACGAACTCGAAACCCTCTGAACCTTGGAAGTCCAAACTGCGAAAGCCAAGTTTGACAATCTTTGCGCATGGGAGTTATACGCAGCGCGAGGAGCCGCACAAATTATCGGTATGGTAGCGGATTCATGAGCCGACCAAGGTGGATTGAAACGTTCTTTTTAATGCTGCTGCTCCTTCCGCAAGGCATCGGAGCCGCGGAGCGCGTGCGCGTCCATGCGCCAGCAAGGACTTTCGTTCAGTTTCCTTTCTGGATCGGCATCGACAAAAACTTTTACGCGGCGCAACGACTTCAGGTAGAGCCGATCGTTATGGCCACGCCGATCGCAATCGCTGCCCTTTCTAAAGGCGAAATCGATTTTCTTACCACCGGAGACAGCGCGGGAAACGCCATCATCAGAGGTTTTAAGTTCAAGATCATCTATGTCTACGGCGCGCACAACCTTTTCTCGCTGATGGCGACACCGGATATTAAAAGAGCGGAAGACCTCAAAGGAAAGAAGGTCGGAGTGACATCTTATGGCGGCACTTCATTTTTCTCCGCGCAGATGGCGTTGGAATCGCTAGGTTTGGAGATTGGACGCGATGTTACGATTGTTCAGGTGGGCGGCGGCACGGCGCGAATACTCGCCATGGAGACGCGGGCGATAAGCGCTGCGCCGCTGACTCCGCCGGATACGGAAATCGTCAAGGAGCGATTCGGCGCCTGGCCGATCGTGAGCAATGAAAGTCAAATCTTTTCTTCTTTGCCTACGGCATCCGGTCTGACTACGAGTGAAACCCTTCTCCAGAGTAAACCTGACGTTGTCAAAAAAATGGTGCAGGCAACGATGACCAGCGTTCGGTATGTGAACGATGAAAGAAATGAAGAGGATCTGGTGCGGTACATTCAAGAGAGCTGGAAAGTCTCACGGACCGCGGCACTCGGAAGTTTGAGATCGGTTCGCAAGCTTTTCGACCCGAGAGGAATTCCATCGGATGCTGACCTCAAAGAGATTCTTCGGCTTCAGCGCGCCCGCTATGGGATTAAACGCGAGATAAAACCGGATGAGCTGTTCGACTTCACTGTACTTCGGAACCTTCAGGCCAAGTGAAGTGTCATAATCGTATAAGAGCTCGGGCGCCGGATCCATCGTTCTCATCAACCGCGCGCCCCACCCCAATGCCGCGAGAGTCTTTATCAACTGGTTTCTCTCGCGCCAGGGACAGATGGCGTGGCAGAAAAATACCGATCGCAACTCGCTCCGGACAGATATTCCCAAAGAGTCCCTCACTGAGTGGAGAGAGCGGGTACCGCGGGAAGACGGCGACTATATTTTCACCAACCTCGCCGAGTATGACGATCTGACCGCGGGTAGAAAAATTGTCGACGAAGTGCGGGAAAACTCCGCAGCGGCGCTCCGGGAGCTCCAGGAATTCAATCTCCACGATGACTTCATTGCTAATACGCACATTCCTTCTTACCATTGTCGTTTTTTTCGGCGCGCCTCTAACGTTTCTCATGCCCTTGCGCAAATAGACCTCGGGAAAGATTCGCATCACTATCTTGACGGCGTTCTGTGGACGGAATAGGCTGCGGCTCAATAGAGAATTTCAGTGCCGGAGCATTGTCACCGGGCCAGAGTTAAATGGACTATCACAGAGACAGGAGAGAGGACAATGCCGTCCGAGAGCAAGAAAACGTTTGATCACCTGACAACGCTTCACGAAAAATATTCCCGCTATGATCTGCGCGGCATGTGGCAGCGTGACGGTGGCGCCGCGCCGCAATTACAATCTCGGCTTTGGTCCTGGAAAGAGATCGGGCCGATTATCGAAGAGTCGCTTGAAACGGTTCGTTTACCTGAAGATACCGATCAGCGCGTGATCGGCCTTAACGCTCCGGGCTCGACCAACCGCGCCATCTGGTTGGCGTACCAGCTTCTCAATCGGGGCGAGCAAGTCGCCTCGCATCGTCACACACCGGCTCAGATGCGCTTCATCGTTCAAGGCACCGGCGCCTACACAACTGCTGAAGGCGAACGTATGTTCATGGAACCGGGCGAT
Organism: Binatia bacterium; assembly: GCA_036505755.1. Classification (GTDB taxonomy): domain Bacteria; phylum Desulfobacterota; class Binatia; order UBA9968; family UBA9968; genus DP-20. The sequence continues at coordinate 5,854 of DASXSW010000102.1, forward strand.
CTTCTGGTCCAGCCGAACTGGACGTGGCACGGCACAGCGAATATTGGCGAAGGGCCGGTGCTCTGGCTGGATATACAAGATCGGAACTTGGTGAATTACCTTGGCGCTTTTATGCGCGACCTTTGGCCGGGTGACGAAGTCCAGCCAACGACCCGTGCCGAGGATTACCACTCCAAGTTTCTCGGCTCGTTTCGACCGACTCAAGTTTCAGGCTCCTCGGCGGTTCAACCGCCGTTTCGTTACAAGTGGAGTGACACACTTAAGGCGCTAGACAATCTCGCGGAGACGGCTGAAGCGAATCCCTACGACGGTATCTTATTCGATTATGCGAACCCTGTCACGGGCCGAAGCACCACGCCGACTATGAGCGCTCAGATACAACTCCTGAAGCCATATGTAAAAACGTCGGAGCACCGCCACACCGGGATGACGATGTATCACGTTGTCAAGGGACAAGGCGCTACCAGGGTCAACGGCACAGCTCTTGAGTGGCAAGAACGAGACTGTTTTTTCGTGCCACCGCTCCAGTGGCACGGGCACGAAAATCGGTCCAAGACCGAGCGGGCGATTCTTTTTACCGTGAGCGATCGCCCGGCGCTTGAAGCGCTCGGTCTCTACCGGGAAGAAGGAAGGTGAACGAAAGTTTTCGGCCGGCATGTTCACGGCATGCGACGACGAGAAGCAAGCTCCGCTCGCGGGCAATGTGCCTGTACGGTAGAGTTCAAGGTTAAGGTTCAAAGTAAGGGGCGGGGAGAATACGTTGAACCTGGAACATTGAACTTTTGAACGGGCTTTTCCCCGGGCCTGAAGGAGAACTTGAAACCGAGACAAGGAGGCAACCATGGCTCGTAAGATTCAAATGATGTCTGGCGATTCGCATCTCGATTTTCCTCCTGAGCGCTGGGTGCACCGTATGCCGGGAAAGTGGCGTGATCGAGCCCCGCGACGAATCAAACTAGCTAATGGCGACGACGCTTTCATCATCGAGAATCGTAGGCCACATTCTCCTTCCCTTCAGATCACGGGGACGGGGCGCGCCTACGATCAGCACGACATCAAGGGAATCAGCTACGACGGCCCTGGTACAGGTAGTCCTGAACAACGGCTACGCGAGCAGGATCAGGACGGGGTCGACGCGGAAATCCTCTACACCCATCCTTCATATATCAACTCGTGGAGAGGCATCAGTGACGACGAACCCTACAAAGCGTTGATCCGCGCCTACAACAGCTGGCTGGTCGAGGAGTACTGTTCGTTCGCTCCCGACCGGCTGATCGCCATGGGAGTGATTCCAGACACAGGTGTGAACGACGCCGTCGCCGAACTCGAATACTGTGCGCGCGCCGGTTTCAAAGGCGTTTGTCTCTACAAGTTTCCCAGCGGCAAGGGCTACGCGCTTCCCGAAGACGACCGCTTCTGGACCGCGGCGGTGGATCTCGCGATGCCGGTCACCGCGCATACCAACGGCGGCACGACCCGATTCTCGCGCGAAGGTCCCGTCTATCGTTACAGCCAAACTCCGGAGAGAGCCGTTCCCGGCCGCGATCCGGTGAGCCTTCTCGTACGTTTTACCAGCGATAACGCCCTGGCGCCGCTTCAGCTTGCCTTTGCGGGGGTCTTCGACCGGTTTCCGACGCTTCGTGTTTACTGGGCCGAAACCCAGGTTGGCTGGCTTCCTTACTGTCTGTCGCAAATCGATGACAATTACGAACGCAATCGCCACTGGGCAACGCGTCAATGGGGTATGGAGCCGCTCAAGCACAGGCCCAGCGAATATCTGTGCGAGTATAACTTGTGGGGATTTATGAAAGACTCCCTTGGCGTCCGGCTCCGACACGATGTCGGTGTCAAAGCCCTCATATGGGGCAGTGACTTCGCTCACGCTACGGGCGATTGGCCTGAGTCGCGCAGAACAATCGACGAAACCTTCGTGGCCGTGCCTGACGACGAGCGCTACGCCATGTTAGCAGGGAACGCTATTGAGTTTTTCCAGCTGAAAGATACCGTCCCGGACGTGAATGATCTCGCCCAGGCGGCCACTGGAACGTAACCGGGATTTTTTCACGCAGTAGAACGACGAGCAACAAGCCTCTCCGCTGGCGGGCAATGGGCTCTACATAATGCGGGTGTTCAATTCGTTCAAAAAGTTCCAATCGTTCAAACCCCCTCCTTCATCCTCCCCGCGACGCAGGGGAGGAAAGAGAACCGCTCACTCCTCGGTCTACTTAATTCTGCTAGATGAGGCTGAAAGATGAAAAGCGTCACTGCGATTCTTCTTTTCTTGATTCTTTGCTTTGATCGTTCTCCTGTGAGCTTCGCCGCCGAATCCAGCGGCTCGCGCGGCGAATGGGAAAAAGCTGTCGAAGCCGCCAAGAAAGAGGGAACTCACGATCTACCATTGGGGTAGTCCGTTGATTCTCGAAGCCGGCAGGGGGCATTTCGTTAGATGCTCATCAAGTCTATCTACGATGTCATCGATGCTTTCGTAATCGGCGGCGGTAATCATCTTTTTACAATCGGTACAGTAGAAGATCAGCATGTTAATCAATCCCCCCTCCATCTCCTCCAGCTCGTCGAGGCTGCTAAAGCTCTTCTATGATTTCGTGGTCGTGGGTCTACGTGTCAGCATAGTGCTGAATCGCGGAGCAGGCGTTGGACAGTTGACCTTAGAACATTAAGCTCAAAAGGCTTCGAAAGAACCTCTGCCACGTCGTCTAGTATTGCCTTTCCTGAAATGACGGAACGATAAGCTGTTATAAAGATTATGGGAATTCGTGGATGAAGAAAGTGAAGCTGCTCGATGAACTTACGTCCGTTGAGCTTTGGCATTACAAAATCCGTAATCACAAGATCAAAGCGCTGCGCGCAAAGTAATTCCAGTGCTTCGGCTCCATCGCTTGCCTCGACGATCTGATAGCCCTCGTAACGCAGCACTTTACAAATCAAGTATCTGTTTAAAGGGTCGTCTTCAACTATTAGAATGTTCGCTGCCATCCGAACTGAATCCCCCCTGTTCGACGCAATGACGGGCCGCAGCGGGATGCCGCAAGCACTATGCCCGCTTAAAGACATTATTTCTTGAGCCGTTACTTTTTCTCCATCTTCTCAAGCTCCCGAGCTAGTCTGTAAATCTTTTGTGGGATTTCGGGGTCATGAGTCTCGACATACTTCCGCCCCAATTCATCAATCTTTTTCTCTAGCTCAGCGCAAGTAATTTTAGGTTGCATTCATTCAGCTGTATAATATTTTGCTCCATCCGTGTCGATGGAAAACGGATAGATTTAAAAACATTCACCAACACTTAACTTTTCAGAAACATTTCAACGGAAGGGAACGGGCCGACCGTGAACCCGACCTTCCGGTAAAAACCTCTTGACGCCTCATACATACGAGTCATTATTTTCTTAGAGCTATCATCAGTCGTTGAAACGGGGCGGGATGAGAGGCGGAAACCTCAAGCCAAGGAAGGAGGAGTGTCATGTT
>DASXSW010000103.1:0-11585 GCA_036505755.1 Binatia bacterium
TGAAGCCCTGGAGACCGGCCGGGGTGATAGGGCCAAGCGTCGCCACCGGCTCGCGTGTCAGCTCGGCGACACCGACAGATTCCGGCCTTGGCGTGCTCGTAACGTGGGTATCCCACATGTAGAGCGGGGTACAGCCGGCGAGGAATAGTACCGAGAATCCATAAATTACCTCACTCACGCGCTTCGTTCGTAGTAATCCGACCATGCGCGGCTCCACACTGATTCGAAGACTTTTCGCTATTTGCTCCCTAGTCGTAGCGCGCTCGTCGGGAACTCCGGCCCGCGTCATCAAGGTGTAAAAATCTCGTCTCGCCAGGTCGTTTTTTATCAGTAAGCCGTTTCGGACCTTGCGATACTTCGCGTACGCGCCCCGCTCGAAGCTTCCGGTAGAAAGCATAACCGGTTTTTGAAAGATCGATCTATTGGACTTTGGTCCAACAGCACGGCGATCGAGAGCAGTAAATGGGACTACTGGAAAAGGCAAACGGTGGCGACGGCGAGTCGGATTGTCGGCGTTATTCGCTGCGGCGGGGTCACGAAGGCAGAGCCCGCGTAAGGCTCAAGCGGCAGGCACGGCTAGGACCGGACATGGCGCGCCGCGAACTACACGTTCAGTCACGCTGCCGCGTACGGCATCAACAAAGCCCTGCCGACCTTCGGTTGCCATAACAATTAGATCCGCTTCATTGGCCGCATTGAGGATCGTCTCAACGACATCGCCATCACGGCGGAGTTCTTTCCACACACATGCCCGACTTTCAGGGCGATTGAGCTGCGGTAGCGCACTGCCATTCACGTTTAGAAGCAAGATCTCCACGGCCTCATCGCCAAATGCCTCGGCAGCTCGGACGGCGCGAACCACAGCCTCCTGCGCATTCGGTTCGTAATCGACCGGTATCAAAATCCGGTGGAGCTGAATCACGCCATCCATCGAAACAACGCCGCGACAGCCCCGCCGCACAAACAGTGTCATTGCGTTCGTCCGATGAGCGATCGCCTGAGCCACAGATGGCTTAAGCCAGCGCGGCAATCCACGGCGTGCAGCTGTGGCGAGCACGACCAAGTCCGGCTTCTGCTTCTCAATTTGGGCGACGCTCGCTCGTACCGGATCGCCCCGGGCGCTAACTTTCGCCACACGGACCGACAGCTTTTCGAAGACTGCGGACCGAGGGCTCCCAGGGGCGAGCACCTGCCATCGTTCGAGGGTCCTTCGCACCGGCGGGAACTGAGCCCAATCATCGAGATGACCGCGGCCGGCGTGCATGATGACCAATTCGGTTTTCCTGATCAACGCGACGGCAAGCGCGTGGGCAAACGCCAGCTCGCTCGCCTGGGAAAAATCCGAGGGATGAAAAATCGACTTAACAAACGGAATTGTATCTGATGGCTCGCTCACGACGTACTCCATTACAGTTTCACCCGAAAGCTGAAATCGTCCGTCTTCGCTATCCACTCGACACACAAAATCGCGGTGCGATGAGTCGGTCCGCTATCAAAGCGGCGTGCATGAACCGAACAAGATAAAAACGCCTTCGCGGTTAAGAAGACTTGCTGTCATATTCCCGCTTTCCTGGTCCAGCGCCAACATCCAGCCAAACTCCATTTCCTTTCCTTGAAGCAGAATCTGCTTATCGCTGGTGTCCATAGCGACGATCGATGTCGAGCGCTTAGGTCCGTAGATCACCTTTTTCGAAAAATCGATGCGCAAGAACTTCGGCGCACCGATGTCACCGGGACGGCCCTTAGTGCACTCATCGCCGGCGACACAGTCCATCGCCTCAGTGGTCGCGCAAATGAGCGCTTTGGACCCATCAAAGTCATCCGCCAAGGCCGTTCCTAAAGCCAAGAACACTGCTGTCACTGTGTACACTAAAAATTTCATAACTCTCTCCCAATCGGTTGATTGTGCAGCTGCGTGGTTCATGATTCGCTTCTAATACGGTTTTCGATCTTTATGCTCGTCTGCTCGCGCGATCGAATGTATTTTTTTACTTGATCGTGTACCCGCGTCCTTCCATGCAGGCACCAAAGGCCCGATAAAAGGTGCTGATCATTTCCTGCTGTTGGGAGACGGCTTGTTGATTGCGCGCCGCTTGTTGTTGTCGCGCCTGCCGACCACCGGCCATCGTGCCCACGACCGCCCCGATTCCAGCGCCAGCACCGGCATCGCCCGCGATCGCTCCGATCGCGCCGCCACCTGCTGCTCCTCGCACCGCGCCACGCACCCGCTGGCCTCCACCGACTGCCGGACCGGTCTCTTGCGGCGGAGGGCTAGATGCCACCACAGCAGGATCGATGCCGGTTGTCTGCTTTGCCCACGCATAACATTCGGCATCATCTTTCGACTGCTGTTGTGTCGTCTGACTTTTTGCCGGATATACAATCGGTTTCTGCGCCTCTGCGACGGCGGTGATCGATAGTACCGCCAACCCAATGCTTATCTTCCTCGCGTAAGACATATGGTTCTCCTTTCCGTATTGTTCTTTTTCGCTCGTCGTTAAGCGCAAGGCGTACCACCGCGGCTGCGGTAAAATCGCGCCATAGCGATGCCTCCGCCGGTGAAATGTAGTGATCCTTGTCATCGAGCCCCGCGTCGATCTGAACCCCTACTGCCTTGCGAGATACATCCTCATCTTCGCCTCCTTGTCTTCGATCAACTCGCCTGACACGTCCACCAAAGCTTTCTTTACTGTGTCGGTGTACGACATGATTAATTCTTGTTGCGGGAGCTAGCGACGATAAGCTCCTGTTAGAACGCGCTTGTTTCGTTGAAGGGATTGCCCTATATCAAATCAAAGAGCTGGCGAGCCTGTATATTGGACTTTAGTCCAACAACAGGGGCGTTCGAGGGTTTGGTGTTAAGAGACAGTTAAAAAAGGACTTCGCAGCCTGGTCGAACGACTCCGCAGCGTTTTTCAACAGCATCACGTTCTTTGACGGAGCGCCTCACATCGGCTTTTGCAGCTTGAAGACGTGGTATCCCCAGGGAGCCATATCGAGATACAGGCCGCGTGATTCGAGGTCGTTGCCGTTCCGATCATAGCGCGCATCGGTAAGTAGATCCTCGAGCCGCCACCGCCGGTCCCGAAGCTTGGAAAAAGGCAGTCGAATGTAGCACTGGCTCTGGTTCGGCGCGTAGTTCACCGTCACCAGCACCCGCTCCTCGTCTGCACCTTGCCAGGCGAAAGCCAGGAAACAATCCCAGGTCCAATTGGCTTCCCAGGCGGGGACGCATTCGAGCAGTTGCCAGTTGCCGTTGCGAAAAGCCGGATGGCGTAGGACGCCGAGCAAGCGGTCGTAGAAATCCTTAAGCCGCTGATCGACCGGTTCCTTCGGCCCGCGCACGAGATGGGGCGAGATCCGTTTCTTGCGTCCTTCGAACTGTCCCTGATGAAAGAAGCGCAGCCCCGGCGACAGAAACGTAATTACAGCCGCGGCTTCATGCATTTCAGCTGAAAACGTTGCGGCTGCCCGCGGCTCGTCGTGGTTTTCGAGAAAACGCGTCAGCTTGTTCTGGTAGTCCAGGCCGGCGTGAAGGTGCCCACGCGCCGGGCGGGCATGACCGTCGCGCAGTCGATCGTAAAGCCGTTTGTCATAAGTGTAATCGAAGCCTTGCTGCTGCATCGTCCACTCGAGGTCCCAGTAGACCTCGGCCATAAAGAAGAATTGAGGAAATTTTTTTCGTACCTGCTCGGTTGCTTTCGGCCAGAAGGGCTGAGCCTGGATGCCCCAGGTCCGTTCGAACACTTCCGGCAGAACGAGCATCGCCATATCGCAGCGCACTCCGTCGCATTGCCCGGCGATTGTCTCCAGCTCACCGATCATCGCTTCCTGCAATGCCGGATTGCCGTAGTTGAGTTGAAAAGTGTCGGGCCATCCATCGAAGTAGGGATCACGGCCATAGGCGAATACCAGCAGGCCGGTTTTGTTTTGCATCCGGCAATAGTTCCGGGGTGCGCGAGTCAAATCCGACTCCGTGCCATGGACAAAATAATCCGGGTGCTCGTCGACCCATGGGTGATCCGGCGCCATGTGATTCGGCACAAAGTCGAGCAACAGCTTAATTCCCCGTTGTTGCAACCGAACTCGCAGTCGTGCGAGCGCTGGAGCGCCACCGAGATTTTCATGCACCGTGTAATTGCGGATCGCGAAGCCGGAACCGGCGATGTCCTCCTCGCACAAATCCGGCAGGGTCGCTTGAAAGTCTTTGCACCACTCTGGATTCGCGCGCGAGATCTTCTGCGCGGCTACCCCGGTTTGCCAGACGCTCAGCAACCACACCCAGTCAAAACCTCTTTCGGCGATGCGGTCCAGCTCGGCATCAGGGATATCGTCCAGCCTCGCTGGCCGATTCAGTTTGCCCGATAACTCCGTCAGGCAGACGCGGGTATTGACTTGATACAACGAAGGATAGCGGGGCGTGGTCATGGCTGAGCGCTACCAGATTTGGGGGCGCATGAAAGGAATCGCTTATTTCTCGTAGCAGGTTTTCACCGCCATTTCGTTGCCTGCGCTCACTACCTTGAATTTTTCCCAGAACGCTTCGTCGACTTTTTTCCAAGTGGGACTTTGCCGGACCCCGCGATAGCGTCCGAGCGCGCCGGGACCACCGTTGTAAGCGGAATAAGTTGCCCGGGCCAAGTTTCCTGCCGCTTGCTTGTCCTCATTTTTGCGGATGGCATGTTTGGTTAGGTAATGGACAAGGATCTCTCCGCCGGCGTTGCCGTTATACTGGATATCGCCGCTCAACTCCTTCAGGTCGTAAACACTGCGCCAGGTGTTGCGATTGACTTGCATCAAACCGAGATCTCCAGTAGCCGAAGCCACCGGCGTTCCCTTCTTCACATACTGGCGCCAGCAGCTTTCCTGCCATGCCGCGGTGAAAACAATCTGGCGATAAATCGGCTTGTGCTCATCACTTAACTTGAATTTAGTTGCAATCTTGTCGCTCACGTCTACCAACAAGTTCCTGACCGCCGTGAGGTAGAGCTGCAGATCCTTTGGGTCAGGCAACATTTGGTTTAGGTCCCTTGACGCCGGTTCTGCCGCCAGCGCAGCACGACCAAGCCAAAAAGAAATAACGGCTGCGAATTCCCGTTCTGGCATAAAACGATGATCCAGCCCGCTTCGCCTGCCCGGAATCGGCAACGGCGCGCCGAATCCAAGCAAACTGCGTAGACCGGAATCGACATTGGTGCTGTACGCGAGGGGATCGGCCGTACTGCTTGGCGCGATCAGTTTAGCCATTCCTTTCAAAGCATCCGGAGTCAGATTAAGGCCGGCGCCTCCGGTTAAGGCCAGCTTGTCCGCGGCGCCGATGAAAGTTGAATACAGACTGGCGGTTTGTTTCGGTAACGCCGGCAATGCCTGATTCATAATCGGCGACAATCTTTTCCAGCCGTTGATAAACAACTCCGGCACGGGATTGCCGCCTTTGCCGGGCGCGACGGCGCTGGTTAGCTCGTAACGTGAATCTAGGAAGGCGTCTCCCAAGGGGTCTTTCAGGTTCGCCGGCACGTCGTCACCGAAGCGCTTTACGACAAACGTGAAAAACGAATCAAATTGCCGCCAGTCCGCCGACGGCCCCGTCAGCGAAGGAAGTCCGGGGACTTTCGGCAACTGAGGCAATTCAAAGGCAGCGGCCAGTTGGACTTCCCGTGTGTCGTTGGAAGCGTCTGCCTGCGCGCCGGAGATCAGTAATCCGACGAGAAGCCCGGCCGCATGCAGGGCTCGGGCGAGCAGACGCTTAGGTCGTACAGAAAAGCGAAAGTGGCGGCGCCAGCTGTCGAGGGCTAACATTGAATTTCTCCAACGTCTCTGAAAAAACTCCTGAGCGCGTTTACTTCTTGGTGATTTTGTATCCCCGGCTGTCGACAAAATTGAAAGTCTGGATCACCTGATTGGTCGGCTCATAACCGCGGTACACAAAATAAGTTTGAATAATGGAACTCTTCCATTTGGGATGACCGTTGGCCTTAAGATAGTCGGCCGAATTCAAAATGGCGAATACTAACTGTTGCATCTGAGCCGCGTGCTTTTCATCTCGCTTGTCCAACCCCATAATCGAAGCCGGTACCGCATAAGTCTTGGTTTCGGCTGCGGCCCAACTGTACTGAGACTTCCCGACGCTAGTTCGCAGGTAAATTCCCTGTGGCGATGGTGAAAGCCCAAGCCATCGAGGCATGCAGGCAAAAGATCAGTACCAGGATCATTTTACTCATGTGTCGTCTCCGTTCACGTATCGTGATTTGCGAGGCTCTTGAAATGTGAAAGGCAACTTGCCGGAACCGAATGGCAATTTTTTGACGGGCATTGAACCTCTGTTGAAGCTATTTACCTCGAGGTACGCGCGACAGCCCTAACCAGCGGATGCTTTGGCTCGAAGGTCTTGAATCAATTCCTCCAATGAGGACCTATAAAGAATCCTGGCGAACTGAGAACGATAATTGGCAACGACGCTGACGTCATCGATGACCGCATCGTAGACCATCCACTCTTTCCCGGTGAGATGGAGCTTGTAGCCGATTTTGATCGGCGCTCCCTCCCCGCCGACAACTCGCGTGTCCACTTCGGCAGATTCTCCATTGACCCGGTCTTGGTCGTATACGACTTTTTCGCCTCGGTACGACCCGAGGGTGCTCATGTATCCATGTTCGACAAAGTCGGTGAACACCGATACAAATTCTTGCTGGTTGCCCCTCAGATCGTTCCAGCGATTGCCAAGCGAGCGCTGCGCCATTGCGGCAAAGTCGAACCGGGTCAGAAGAAGCTGCCGGATGGACTTCTTATTTCTATCGATGTCCGCGGGAGTTCGGATGGTCTTCAGAACTCTGATGATGCCGTCGATGGTATCTTGCAGTTGCTCCTTCGGCCCCTCGGCAGTAGCACTCGAGGCGAACATCAAGAGCGCCAATACAATCAGCCCGAAAAATTTGACGATCGGTACGTGAGTGAGATTGCTACTTGTCCTTATGGCGAGCATGACGAATTACCCCACCTTCTCGTTCGTTGACTATCAGCCGACCTCTATCAAACGCCGGCGTGCCCGAGTATTGGACTTTAGTCCAATGGCGATAGTCGTATCACGCGAGAACGTAGGCTAATTGTCACTTTTGCGCAGAGTCCTCTCCGGCCGCGATGTCCATGGTAGGACGGCATGGCCGTGGGCGATCTACCCTGCGCTCGAAATTCCGTCCTCGGCAGCTGTTCCTTCCCCGGCCACCTGCTCATGGATAACCTTGTGCAACACGCGACCGCGTTCGGTCTCCAGAACGGACTTGGCGTCGACACGCGCGAACAAATCAATCAGGAGAGCGATTAGACCGGTCCATCCGGTCTGATGGCTGGCACCGAGGCCGGCGCCGTTGTCACCGTGGAAATACTCGTGAAATAGAATAAGGTCGCGCCAGTGCGGATCTTCCTGGAACTTGACGGTGCCGCCGTAGACCGGCCGACGTCCCTTGGGGTCGCGCAAAAAAATCCCCGCCAATCGACGCACGATTTCCTGGGCCACTTCGAACAGCGTTAGCTGGCGGCCTGATCCAGTCGGGCATTCCACCTTGAACTCGTCGCCGTAGAATGCGTACAGGTTCATCAATGCGCGGACGATCAGCGTATTGACCGGCATCCATACCGGACCGCGCCAGTTGGAGTTGCCGCCGAACATGCCGGTATTCGATTCCGCCGGCAGGTATTGAACTTTGTACTCCTGACCACCTGCTCGAAAAACAAACGGGTGCTCCAGGTGATAGCGGGACAGCGACCGAATGCCGTATGGCCCGAGAAACTCCTTCTCATCGAGCAGGTAGGCCAGCACTCGCTGGAGCTTTTTTTTGTTCACGATAGATAACAGCCGCCGTTCCTTATAGCCGACGAAACCGGCATCGGTCGGCGCAACATGGGAAGCCAGCTCGGGATGGCGCTTGCGAAAAAGCGCGATCATTTCCATCAGCTTGGGGTAGCGCGTGGTAAAATCCGCCTCAAACACGGTGGACGCGCACAGTGGCAGCAGGCCGACCATGGATCTGACCTTCAATCGCATAGCGTTGCCATCGGGGAGCCGCAGCAGATCGTAAAAAAATCCATCCTGCTCGTCCCACATCTCGTCATGGCGCTCGCCGAGACGGTCCATGGCGTAGGCGATCCACATGAAATGCTGAACGAATTTGAAGGCGATCTCTTCGTACATCGGATCGAATTCGCAAAGGATCAGCGCCATCTCCAACATGTTCTGGCAGTAAAACGCCATCCAAGCAGTGCCGTCGGCCTGTTCAAGGGTGCCCCCAGTCGGCAGCTGGGCGCTCCGGTCGAACACGCCGATGTTATCGAGTCCCAGAAATCCTCCGGCGAAAACGTTGCGTCCCGCAGGATCCTTGCGATTGACCCACCAGTTGAAGTTCAGCATCAGTCCCTGAAACGATCGTTCCAGGAACCGCAGGTCCGTCCGGCCTAGGGTCCGCTCATACTTGTAAAGCCAGAGCGTGGCCCAGGCGTGTACCGGCGGATTGACATCGCTGAAGTTCCACTCATAGGCAGGAATCTGGCCGGTCGGGTGGAAATACAAGCTGCGCAACATCAAAAGCAGCTGTTCCTTGGCAAAATCGAAATCGACCGTTGCGAGCGCGACCGTGTGGAACGCCAAGTCCCACGACGCGTACCACGGGTACTCCCATTTGTCGGGCATGGAAATCACATCGCTATTGAGCATGTGAAACCAATCGGTATTGCGCACGTCATGCCGCACCGACTCCATAAGCGGATGGCTCCTATGCTCGCGCAGCCATCGCTCTAGGTCGAAGTAGTAGTATTGTTTGCTCCAAAGCATTCCTGCCAAAGCCTGTCGGTGCACTCGACGCGCGTCTTCGTTCAGCGCGTTGGGCGCGATCCGGTCGTAGAATTCATCGGCTTCGGCGATGCGGTTTGCAAACGTCTCAGCGTAGCCGGCAAAGGGATTTTTCATTCCGCCGGCGCTCAGCCGGAGACGAATTGTTTGGCTTCCGCCCGCGGCCACTTCGAGCCGATAATCGGCCGCCGCTTTGGTTCCAGTCTTGGCGGGATTCACCGCTTCGCGGCGTGTCGCGATGAGGTATTCGTGAAAAGCATCCTTGACGTACGGAGAAGCATTGGGCTGGCCCCATAAACGCCGTGCATTGCTCTCATTCTCGGTGAAAAGCAACTCCGGCGCGCCGTCGCAATAGAGCCACAACTCGCCCAGCTCATCATGTGACGCTTGAATTGCGTCAGGTCTTATTTCACATAGCCGCGGCTTCCGTACGTCATTCTCACCCCAACTCCAGGTGTTGCGGAACCATAGTGTCGGCAAGACCCGCAACCGGGCGGCCTCAGGCCCACGATTGTGCACCGTAATTCGGATAAGAATATCTTCTGGATCCGCCTTCGCATACTCGACGAAAATGTCAAAGTAGCGGTCGTCGTTGAATACTCCGGTGTCGAGGAGCTCGTACTCCGACTCCTCCCTCGAACGCCTGCGATTGGTCTCGACTAAATCCGGGTATGGATACTCGCGCTGAGGGTACTTGTAGAGGTATTTCATGTAGGAGTGGGTCGGCGTGCTGTCGAGGTAGAAATAGTATTCCTTCACATCCTCGCCGTGGTTCGCCTCGCTGTTGGTAAGCCCGAAGAGGCGCTCCTTCAAAATCGGGTCACGTTCGTTCCACAGCGCTAACGCAAAACACAGCCGTTGCTTCTCATCGCAGATTCCGCCGAGCCCGTCTTCACCCCAACGGTAAGCCCGCGAGCGCGCCTGATCATGGCTGAAATAATTCCAGGCATCACCATTTTCGCTGTAGTCCTCCCGGACAGTGCCCCACTGCCGCTCACTCAAATAGGGACCCCATTTTTTCCAGGGGATTCCCCTCTCGCGTGCCTCGTTCAAGCGTTTCTGCTCAGTGACGTCTACAAGTTGAGATTGCATAACCTTCCTCAATTCTGATCATTACTATCCACCTATACAAAATGCATACCTCGTGCGTTGCCGGTGTTTTATTGTAAAAATGGGGTGGATATCAAATGGTTCTGGCAGCCCTGCAAATCCGCCCACGCCTTTTTGCATTGCTCCGAAAGTGGGATGTAGTCCTGAACCGTTGGTAATTGGGAGATCAACTCGCTGCCGGATTGTTCCAGCCGCCGATCGCATCCACTAGGCGGTCGGCCTCGGCGGGACCCCAACTACCAGGTTGGTAACTGTAAAGCGGACCGGAACCAGTCAAAACAGGGTCGACGATCCGCCATGTCTCCTCGACATAGTCTTGGCGGGCGAAACGAGCGGAATCCCCTTGGATCGCGTCACGCGAGAGTTCCCCGTAAGCTCCCAACTCGGTGGGATCAGATTTCTCGCTGATCAGTAATTCAATCTGTTCTCCCTCGAGCCGCTCTCCTGCTTTCTTTACCAAAGCGCCGATCGCGATCTGCAGATTCGGGGTGACGCGAAAACGCATATGATTAGATGGGAGAGGAACTCCTGAAAAAATTGCCGGAGGCTGGCGCAGCTTGACCATAACGTCCGTCGCCGTGACCGGAAGATTTTTGCCCGCTCGGATAAAAAACGGCACACCCTTCCAGCGCCAGGAATTGATTTCAAGTCTGAGCGCTACGAAGGTTTCAGTTCTTCGGACGTAGTGCGCGGCCAGTTTCGCGGCTACCGTCCACAGGACTCAGCACGATTTAGCGCTCAACAACCCGTCTAAGCTTACTTGAACTTACCGAAAGCTCCCGCACTCCCCATCTATTGACTGGGAAAGACTTGGCGGAGGGAGTACTGTGGGTTCACCCGCGAGGAGATCGTCATTTACAGGGCATTTGCGGAGGTCGTTTTTTCACAAGCGAGACGGAAATCACCGCTCACTTCGGTGAGTCTCTGTGAGAATCATGGAAAGAAAAATGCAATGAAGGAATAATCGATTCTCCAAAATTCCAGTTTCCATTCTTCCGATTGCTTGCGACACCCGAAACCCGAACACCGAAACCCGGACGTTGCGTCAGCCCAAAAGCTTGGCTGTGCGATACCCAACTTTCAACTACGTCCTTGGCGGTTGGAGTAGCGGAAAAATGGATTGAGGGAATAATGGATTGATGCGCCCCATTCTTCCGATTTCCAACATCCGAAACCCGAACACTGAAAAAATAAAACTCTGTTCACTGCTCACTGATTAACGGATTACTGGTCACTGATCATTCTTGTCCCCATCGCTCTTCGTCATCGCCAGCGCAAGGTCATGCGCGCGCGGCGCACGACCGCGAAGCGCGCGTAGACGCCTTCGCGCGCGTCGCTCGGGCTGATGCTGACCAGATCGTAGAGCCCGCCAAAGCGCCCGTCACCGCCGACCAGCGCGCGCAATCGGTTGCCGCCCATGAATTGGTAACCATCGAAATGGGTCCAGTGAGACCATTTGCCGAAGCCCCGTTCGCGGCCCAAGCGCGTGTACAGATCATAGGGAATGCAGACGAGGCGAAATTCGACCGGATCCAGTCCGAGCCTATTCCCCAAGATTTCCGCGCCAAAACGCATGAGCGCGGACTCGATCTCGGTACGGGCGAGGCTACTCCGTTTTGCCAGCCCCAGTGCC
>DASXSW010000104.1:0-6259 GCA_036505755.1 Binatia bacterium
GGCAAGAGTCAGGTCGTCGATGCGGACCCGGAAACCCCGCTGCTCTACATTCTGCGCAACGATCTCCAGCTCAACGGACCAAAGTACGGTTGCGGCATGGCGCAATGCGGCGCCTGCACCGTCATCATGGACGGTAATGCCATCCGTTCCTGCGTCACCCAAGTCAGCGCCGCGCAAAATAAACCTGTCACTACGCTCGAAGGTCTGGGCAACACCAAGAAGATGCACAAGCTCCAGCAGGCCTTCGTCGATGAGCAGGCGGTGCAGTGCGGCTACTGTATCAACGGCATGATCATGAGCTCCAAGGCTCTGCTCGATAAGACCCCCAAGCCGACCGACAACCAGATCAAAGAAGCCCTGGCGGGCAACCTGTGCCGCTGCGGCACGCATATCCGGATTCTGCGCGCGGTCAAGCGGGCCGCGGGACAGCTGGTGTAGGGAAGGAGGTATGGAATGAAAACACTATCCCTCTCACGCAGACAGTTTCTCAAAGGCACCGGCGCGCTGATCGTCAGCTTCAATTTCTTTCCGCCTTCATCACTCTTCGCGCAATCAATGGTGGAGCCGCGCACAGATGCCGACCCGACACAACTCGACTCGTGGCTCGCTATCGCCTCGGACGGCACAGTCACTGTTTATTCCGGCAAAGTCGATCTCGGCACTGGCGTTGAAACCGCGCTGGCGCAAATCGTCGCGGAGGAATTGGACGTTCCGTTCAACAAGATCCACATGAGTGGCTTGGATACCGCGAAAGCAATCGACCAGGGCATAACGGCGGGTAGTCGAACAATCGAAAGAGGTGGCCCGCAACTGCGCCAGGCTGCTGCAGCGGCGAGACAAGAGCTGTTGAAGCTCGCCGCCGCAAAACTGAACTCGACCCCGGAAAAATTGGTGGTAAAAGACGGCGTCGTCAGCGTCGCCGGCGATCTCAAGAAAAATGTCACCTACGCCCAGCTCATCGGTGGCAAAAAGTTCAATGTTAAAATTACTGCAACCGACACTGGCTGGAATATGAAAGTCGCGCCCGAAGTTCGCGCGAAGGATGTCAAAGACTATAAGCTCGTCGGTACCTCACAAAAACGACTCGAGCTACCGCCGAAGCTAACCGGTGAGTTCGTTTATGCCCACGACGTGCGCGTGCCCGGAATGTTGCATGGCCGCGTTGTTCGTCCGCCAACGATCACATCGAAGCCTGCAAGCATCGACGAAAGCGCGATAAAAAGCATTCCCGGCTTGGTAAAAGTTGTCCAAGAAGGAAGTTTCGTCGGCGTCGTCTGCACGACGGAATGGTCGGCCGTCAAAGCGGCAAAAGCGCTAAAAGTGACTTGGTCCCAACCGGCTACGAAAATGCCCGCCAATTCGGAGGAAGTTTTTACTTATCTCAAGAATACCAAGAGCCTGCGCGATCAGGTCACGGTTAACCGAGGTAATCCGGACGCAGCGCTCGCGCAGGCGAGCAAAACGTACGAAGCCGCTTACCGCTGGCCGTTTCAGATGCACGGCATGATGGGTCCGTCATGCGCCGTCGCCGATGTTGGCAAAGATCAAGCGACGATTTATACCGGCACGCAAGGTTCTTTCGAAACACGCACGGCGGTTGCTGAGATGCTCGGTTTTCCCGAGAAAAATGTGCGCGTGCTCTGGCGTGAAGCCTCCGGCAGCTACGGCCGCATGGGCGCCGATGATGTCGCCGAAGATGCCGCGCTGCTCTCGCGCGCTGTCGGTAAACCGGTGCGCGTGCAGTGGATGCGCGATGATGAACATGCCTGGGAACCGAAAGGTCCGGCGCAGTTGGATCTCGTTCGCGCCGGCGTCGACGCGCAGGGCAAGATCGTCGCTTGGGATTTTGCCGATCGCGGTTTTCCTCTTACCGCCGCTTCAGGCCGAGGATTGCGCCTGCTCGCCTCGCGCCAAATCGGCATGAAGCCCACGGCGGATGGAAATTCCAACGGCACTCAGGGCGGCGGCGAAATGTATACGTTCGAAAACCAAAAGTGCGCCGCGCCGCTGATCCCCTGGGTGCAAGCCGACGAGACGCCGCTTCGCACCGGCTACTTGCGCGCCCCAGGCGATATCGCTCGCTGCTTCGCCAGCGAATCCTTCATAGATGAAATCGCCGCGGACCACCGCGTCGACCCCGTTCAATTTCGCCTGCGTTATCTCGGCAGCAACAAACGTGGCATCGACGCGCTAACCGCCGTGGCAAAGCAAGCCACCTGGCAGGAACGACCCTCCCCTTCTGCGCCATCGAGCGCAATGAAGGCAACGGGCCGAGGCGTAGCAATCTCCAATCGCGCGAATGCCATTTGTGGCGCCGTCGCAGAAGTGGAAGTCGACAAAACCACAGGGAATGTTGCGGTCAAGCGTTTCCTTCTATCGCATGACTGCGGATTGATCATCAATCCCGACGGGCTAAAGAACCAGATCGAGGGAAATATTATTCAGGGTGTCAGCCGCTCGCTTATGGAAGAAGTCAAGTTCGATTCCACCGGCATCAAGACCCTTGATTGGAGCACTTACCCCATCCTTAGATTTCCAGACGTTCCCGAAATTGAGATCGTCTTGATCAACCGGCCGGAGATGCCCGCCCTCGGCGGCGGCGAACCTTCCAGCGCGCCGATCGCCGCGGCAATCGCCAATGCGATTTTCGATGCCGTCGGAGTGCGGCTGCGCGAGGCACCGTTTACACCACAGCGCGTACTGGCTGGGATGAAGAAAGCGTAACTTGCTGCGAGGGGACTGGCTACTTTCTCAGCTCTTCAGAGAAAGTTGCCTGTCCCCATTCTTCCCTTTTCTTCCCTGTGGCAATCCTACGACCGGCAATCTTTCTACGGAGATCCATGATCCCTCCATTCCTTCGCCGCGGCTTTTTTGCCTTACTGTTAATGATTGTAATTACCCCAACTCCCTCGTTGTTGGCCTGGGGCGACGAAGGCCACGAGATTGTCGGTGTCATTGCCTACGCGCGTCTCACTCCGGCAGTCAAAAAGAAAGTTGATGCGCTGCTGGCCGCCGACAAAGACAATTTGACCGCGGCGGATTTTGTCAGCCGGAGCACATGGCCGGACAAGTATCGTGACTCCGACCGAACCAGCACGAAGATCCGTTACAATGCAACCCGTAACTGGCATTTCGTCGATATCGAAATCGCTGACGGCAATATCGCCTCCGCCTGTAACCATCACCCGAAATTGCCGGCGGGCACAGCCGCGAGCGCTGGTCCCGCTAACGCCTGCCTACTCGACAAGATCCACCAATTCATCGCCGAGCTGCGCGATGCCTCGATCGCCAAGCCCGAGAAGATACTCGCGCTAAAGTTTGTGTTACATTTGATCGGCGACCTACACCAGCCGCTGCATACGGCGGACAACAAAGATCGCGGCGGAAATGAAGTACCGGTCTTCTTCGGCGATCCCCCGACGCCTGGCAACCTTCACTCCTACTGGGACAACCATATCGTGCGGCGCCTTGGCAATGACCCAAGGGCCGTAGGCGCATCTCTCAACAAACAGATCACCCAAGCACAAGCCGACGAATGGTCGAAGGGAACGGTGACAGATTGGGCGGAAGGATCTTTTCGCCAAGCGAAGAAAGTTGTCTACAATTTCGCCGGCACGCAGCAATTCACCGACGATCATGGCGCGAATGGCATACGCCTCGACGCCGCGTACGAAAATCGCGCGTTGCCCGTCGTGCGCGAACAACTATCCAAAGCCGGGGTCCGGCTTGCCGTCGTTCTAAACCAGATTCTCAAGTAAACTAGCAAAACGGCGCTCTCACCTACGTCGCCTCACCGGTTTGCTTTCCTTGAGTCAACTTGACAGCCGGGGATTCGCGGAACTGAACGCGCCTCGGCTTCAAGCCGAGGGTTCTGAATTTGTCGACAGGACTCTTGTTCCCGTCATTCCGGCGGAATCCAGGCGGTTCTGGAACTTGAACCGAAAACGAACCTGGGTGCCGGGCGTTCGCCAGCATGACGAACTTCACTTCGCCAACGATTGCCCCCGGGCGGTCCCCGGTGACAGTGATATCCACCAGCCTTCTAGCGCCCGCGCTGACACTGCGACAGCAGCTTGACCGCACCTGGACAGTCAGCGATTTAGGATCGCTCCGAAATGGAACAGAAGCCGATCAGAGCGCATTCGCCATCTTGTTCAAATCGGATTAATCGCTCTCAAGAACACTACACCCATCGGCCCGAACTTGTTTAAACCTGGGACATATTGCCACACGCGCACATAGTTGGTGTGGGAAAGATGTAAAGTCTGAGCTCAATTCTCGCTGGGCGCAGCACGTTAAGCTAAAAAATTCCACAATATCAGACTACTGATTTGAGGGATGTTTCCTACCGAATTCTTGGAGAAGTTTCTGAATTTTAGCATCAACCTGGTGAAGGTTAGCCGGCTTTCCGAGAATATCGTTAAACACATTGGGCATGCTTCATCACTAAATGTTTTAGCCGTCACTGCGAGGATTGGAATGTGACGTGTTTTCGCGCGCTTTCGGAGTTCCAAGGCGATTTGCACTCCGTCCATGTCTTTGAGCTTGACGTCCATAACAACCAAATCGGGGATTTCAGAACCGGCGGTCTCGATCGCTTCAAATCCATCTTGCGCGTGTAAAACGCGGTATCCGCGATGCGTCAAATACCGCCGCATTATTTCGATCAGGTCTGGGTTGTCCTCTATTAAAAGAATCTTCTCTTTCACGGGAAAGGCTTTATGCATCAAAAATGCCAACTCCCGAAAGGAAACGGCCAGCAATACTTCGAACGGCTAACTTCAAAACTTCACTTGCCTTGTCCCGTCGATTTTATCTAATTGGCGCCTAACCCCGTCGCGCGCACAGCAAGAGATCGAAAGGAACTCAATGACGTCCGCTGCGCGATGAAGGCGATGCTCTCGACGAAAGAGGGAAACGTCGGCCTTAGCAACGCGCAGGATCTCGGCGGCCGAGTGGAGCAGGGCATGCGGCCGACCTATGCGCAGCTCCAGCAACGGGAAAAAGATCTCCTCGCCGAGCTCGAGCCAAATCATCGGCATCATCGCTAGGATTGAATTGAATTCTCCTAGGACCAAGTCCTGCGAGATTTGCCTGCCGCGCCGATCAGTTCAATCTCGGGCTAAAAATTTGGGTTTCACTCGTGCCGACGCAGTCAGATACGTAAGTGATCTTAAACTTCCGGCATGTGGTCGGCGCCGCCGTGGCGGATTCTCTCCCGCTCCTCCGGCGTCAAGGTTTTGATGTCTTTCCTAAGTTCGTAATTAATGTGCTGGATGTCTTCGGAAGGTCCAGACCGGTTGCCCATAAGAACCATCGGGCCGTTCCCCGTGTTTTCCAGCTGGTAAAAGGAACCGCCTGTAATCAGCGCCGCCACTCCGGGTTTCATGACCGCCTTGCCTCCGTCGGGGAAGTGCATCGTGCACTCGCCTTCGATCACGTAAAAACTCTGGTCGGCGTTGTGACAGTGCATGTCGTCCTTGTCGCCCGGATTCGGATAGTAATGTACCCACGCGTGAAAGCGCTTCGTATTGAGAAGCACTTTTCTCTTTTTAAGCTCATGAGCCGTCTTGACCATATCGATGATCACTACCGGCATAAAGACCTCCTTTGAAAGTTGGTATGTAGAGTCGAATACTAGCTTCGGAAGGACACGTCAATCAAGAGCGAGCAGCACGATAGCTTAAACGCCCGGTGAGAAGAATGTGCGTTTTCATGATGTTTCCATACGAACTCGGCTGAATCGTTACGATGCTCAGCAAGTCGACGGGCTTGTCACTAATGATCAGCGACTTATTAATGCTCGCTATCCGTTGTACCAGTGGCACCGGCTTAGGATTATTCCCTCAATGAGATCGGGGAACTCCCCTTTTTGGATCGCTCTGATATTGCCATTGGTCTACTAACGCGAGGGCGAGGTGAAGCCTTCAACAGAGGCCATCAATTTTCCAGGATCGAGCGGCTTTGGCAGGAATATGACCTTCTCCTGCAAGATCGCCTTAGCTGCGTGTGGGGAAAGGTAGGCCGTAACAAGTATCACCGGGATCTCGGGCCATTTTAATCGCATCTCAGTGAGTAAGCCGAACCCGGTGACTTTCGGCATTGCGAGGTCTGTGATCACAAGATCGAAGTCGTGTTTAGCAAGTAGGGCTAACCCCTCGTCTCCGTTCCTTGCTTCCATAACTTCGTGCCCTGCAGTCCGCATGAGCCGAGCAAAGGCATACCGAGCGGCGTCGTCGTCTTCAACTAAAAGGATCAT
>DASXSW010000105.1:0-13568 GCA_036505755.1 Binatia bacterium
GCCCAAGCCGAGTACGATCTTCTCACCCGCAACAACGGATTTAACACTGGCCGCGCGGGGCAGGGCGCGGTGCTCAACTGGGACGATCGGTCTCTTGCCGACATCGGCATACCGGGGCGAATCGGCAAGTTCCAGCTAGGCATGTCCAGTGTTGGTGAAGGCGACGACGGTCTTTCCAGTTTCAAGGACAAGAAGAGTTTTAATGAGTATCTCAGCATTCAGCCGTTTTCCGAGGTCAAGAACAAATGGATCAGCGGTTTGACCTTCGAGTACGGTGTCTGGTTCTGCAACGTGGACCTTCGTGGGATGAACGGTTGCGATCGCTACCGTATCCAGGATCATGGTGACGGCGGGCGGCAAACTTTGTTTGACACCGGCGCTGGCAGCATCGGCAACGGTCTCACTACGGCAATGGGTCCTGGCGTCGTTTGGAGCGTTGGGCCTTACACCTTGCGCGCAATGGGGAGTTTTGAACAAAGTGCGGATGATGGCGGCACGAGAGGCAAGAAGCGAGCCCATAACTTCTTGATCGGTCATGATCTGTATCTGTGGAGTCCAAAGGGGTTCCTGACCGGTTCTGCCACTACCCCGAATTCGATCCTTGTTGGTACGCACTTTGAGCGCAACGACATGTCGGTGGATTGTAGCAACCGGCCTGGCGGCGCTCCATTTGGGATTCCTTGCGCCGCTACGGGAATCGGCGGCCATATCACTCAATTCCATCGAAATACCATTCTGCTTCGTGAATGGGATCTGTGGTACGTGATCGCGCCGCGCATGAACGTCGGTCTGAACGTGTTGTGGTACGACGCGTCTAACCTGCGCAATGGCGCAAACCAAGCGGCACAAAACCTTGGGATATGTACGGCAAGCACAAAGAGCATCAATTCAAGCAACTGCCGACCCGGCATCGGCGGTGACTGGGTAGATGTGTTCCTCAACTGGAGATATACGTTCTAATCTGAAAGCTGCAGCAGTATCTCTAAAAAGGGGAGCCGTTTGGCTCCCCTTTTTTTGGTGCGCCCGGCAGGGCGCAGACCTAGGAGGTGAAAGACCTTAGCAGGCCCGATCAGGGGAACTGCTAGCTGTCCGGTTTCGTCTCAGAGTGAGGCGGAAAAGGGTTAGAACTGATTAAGGAAGCATTTCTCAGGGTCTCTTGCGTGTTTCGAACAAAAAATAAATAGCGTCGCTTCGATGCTATTCGTTCAAAACTGTAATTCAGCTGAATAGCTACAGTCACAGTGGCGATTTTTATCTCTAGGAGACTCGGTTAAGTTAAATACAATTCTTGATGTCGACACCCAAGAAAAGCCCGTTTCAATTACGGGTACAAGGCACAAAAAATAAACTGGCAGAAATCACCATTGCGCAACCACACTCGGCGAAACGGGCGGTGACCTTTTATCGATGACGTTGAATGTAGGCTATGCCGCCAGTTCTATTATTTTGATCGGGCCTGAAAAATGAAAATAGGAAAGATGCGATCGCAATCAAGGCGCGGCTCTAAAAACAAGCCACATCTACTACGCGAGAGGGTGCGCTCGAAGTTTTCCTCTTTCCGGCCAGTATAATGACCACCAAGCACACGGGCAGATGGATTGTCAGCAACTGGCTAGCCTCTCGTCGCCGTAAGACAGCCGCGCTGCCCGAAAGATAGGATTTACTTCTTCTCGAGTACGATTGCACAATTAGCAGTATAACGTGTGTCCAGATGTTACCTGATTTACGCCCCAATCGTTCCTCGCCTTTGGGTCGGACGATCTATATCGCCGGCATGGTAATTGTCTTTTCTTTACATTCTGTTCGACGTACTTGACCTTGATGGGTCTGACTTTCCGCGACCAGGAGCACCGGTTGAAAGGAATGTAGTCGTCGCTGAGGTGCCAAAGGTTACAGGGTACGTTTACCTGTCTGAGAGAGCCGATTTTTTGGCGACTCTGACCGTCCTACCAGCCGGGCCAGGAGAATAAAGCGCTACCGAAAATATTGCGTTTCGCTCGTAACAAACCGGCACCCTTCTTTGCGCGGATCTCGCGTGCCGGGCTTGTGTCGTCGTTATAGAACCTGCTTGGGAGCAACCGGCTTCTACTCCGAACGATGATACTCGACTACAGCCGGCGGTGCTTCAGCGCCGGCAACTCGGCGCGCACTTTGGCGAGATAATCCAAGTCGATTTCGGCCGTGATTACGCCGGGACCGTCTGGGAGCTCGGCGATCACTTGCCCCCAAGGATCAACGATTATCGAGTGACCGTGCGTCTCGAAACTCTTGGCGCTCTTACCGAACTGGTCCGGCGCGATAATGTAGACTTGATTTTCGATAGCGCGCGAGCGCAGCAAAGTTTCCCAGTGCGCCTCGCCCGTGTACGCCGTGAAGGCCGAGGGAACAAAAATCAATTCGGCGCCTTGGCTTGCCAGTCCGCGGTAGAGCTCCGGGAAACGAAGATCGTAACAAACGCTCAATCCCATCGAACCTAGATCGGTCTTGATGACCGCCATGGCTTCGCCGTGGGCGCGTGTGTCTGATTCGCGTAGCGACACGCCATTGGCAAGATCGACGTCGAAGAGATGAATCTTTCGGTAGGACGCGAGAACTTTGCCTGCCGGATCGAAAAGCAAGCTTGTGTTGTAAGCTTTCTCACTGCCGGGAATCTCTTCGAGAATCGATCCAGCCAAAAGATAGATGCCGCACTCGCTCGCCAACTCGGCCAACGCCGTCGATGAAGGTCCGGGGATCGGTTCGGCGAATTTTCTTTCTAGTTTCTTGCTCCCACGCCAGATGAAAACTTCCGGGAGCGCGACCACGCGCGCCCCTTCTGCCGCCGCATGGCGCACCCAGTGTTTCGCTTCCTTGAGATTTGCCGCCTTGTCATCGGAAGCGAGCATTTGAACTGCGGCTGCGAGGAATTTCATAGGCACGGATCCTCAAAATCTTCGAAGGATAAAACCCTCGAAACTAACGCTTCAAAAATACCGGGCAGGGGGCGTTGCGCAGCACATATTCGGTCGTACTGCCGAGCACCATTTTGATGATGCGCCGATGGCCGTGCGCTCCGATGAAGAGTAAATCGTGATTCATATTCACCAGGTATTCGACGATCTTTTGCTCCGGGTAGCCATGCGTAAGCTCATATTTGACGTCGATCGCATAGGAGCTAAGGTAAGATTTTGCCTGCTGTAAATTAGTTTGTGCTAGGGATTCTTCCTTCGCGATCGTCAGCACCGTCAATGGCAAATGCAGCACCGTGCAGAATTCCGCGGCCGTCTCCATCGCGGAGCTGGCGCGCTGGCTGCCGTCGTAAGCCAACAATGGTTTCTCGACCGGCTTGAATTGTTTGGTCGAGACAAAGACCGGGCGGGGGCATTTGCGTGTGATCGATTCGGCCGTAGTGCCCAAAAGTCCGGTTGAAAATTCTTCATTGACGCCACGATGGCCGATCACCACGAGGTCAGCGATTTTGGAGCGCTCGCAGATTTCGTTGGCGATCAAGCCCATATCCAATAAAGTGGTATAGCGAATGTGTTTTTTTTCGCAGCGCGCCGCGAAATCGTCGAGAATAATCTTGCCGCGCTCTTC
This sequence comes from Binatia bacterium, assembly GCA_036505755.1. Classification (GTDB taxonomy): domain Bacteria; phylum Desulfobacterota; class Binatia; order UBA9968; family UBA9968; genus DP-20. The sequence goes on from DASXSW010000105.1 coordinate 3,577, forward strand.
GAGAATTTCCCGCATCTTGCTGGAAAAATCCAAATACGGTTCGAAACCCAGGGAACCGGAGATGTCGTGAAAGAAAGTCCCCTCGATCGAGATGGTATCGATGATATGTTGACCGAAGAGCGTGCCGTCGAATTTTTCGGTTATCCAGATAGCATAGTCGAGCGCCGCCTTCGAATGTTCCGAACCATCCAGAGGAACAAGGATGTTTTTGATCATGCATCCCTCCTGGGTCACGAGAGATCGCTCAAAACACAAAAGCCGTCGGAATGCCTAACGGACCGCGGTCCCGGCCCATTTGCTGGAGGTACGATAACAAGGCGGAGTTTTTTTGCAAATAGAAAATTCGTCGAGGGATTTACAAGACTTCGCCTTTGAGAGATAATTAGTTTCTCACCGCAATGACGCAAGCGAAAAACAAACAAGAGGCCCGGCTGCAAGAGCTCATTGCCGCCGCAAAGGCAATGAATCTCGATGTGCGCACGGAAAAGCTGTTGCGTGAGGCGGGTTACCGCGCCCGTAGCGGCCGGTGCCGTGTGAACGGCCAGGAGCTTATCCTTATCGATCGTGACGTTGCGATCGCCGAGCAGATTGAATTTCTCGCGGCAGAGTTGGCCGGCTTCCAGCAGCAAAACGCGCCATCGACCGAAACGCCTGCCGAACTAACGAAAGACTGACACTTGTCCGAACCTGCGCGACTTGTCAGTGGACACGGATTTTTTTCGCCGCCTCAATACCCAACGAGAACTGGTCCGCGCCTACCTTTAGAGTCATAATGCCGAGCGAGGGCGCCACGTCCAGCACCTGAACTTTGGCGCCGGGCACCAACTGGTGTTCTTGAAGGAAACCCAATAGCCGCGCATCTCGCTCGCCGCCTTCGGTGATATAATCAAGCTCCACTTCCTTTCCCGCCGTGATGCTATCCAGCGGAGTCCTCGGCCCCTTTTTCGTTCGAGCTAACTCTCTACCGGGAATCGGATTTCCATGCGGGCAAGTCGTCGGGTGGCCGAGCAGCTTTGCGAGTCGGTCCTCGACGTCCTGCGATAGCGCATGCTCGAGTCGATGCGCTTCCTGGTGGGCCTTGCCCCAGTCCAATCCCAATAAATCCGTTAGGAAACGTTCAAGGAGAAAATGGCGCCGAAGAATTCTCTCGGCGACCTGTTTTCCCTCGGTCGTCAGGTGAATTTCTTTGCGCCGCAGAACCTTCAGATAGCCCTCTCCTTCCAGACGGCGCAGCGTACTCACCATCGTCGACGGCGTGACTCCCACCTCCTCCGCGACACGAGCCGCGATTACCGGCTTTACCTCTTCCTCAAGGGCATAAATGGTCCTGAGATAGTCCTCAGTCGCGGGAGTGATCTTGGCGGGAGTCATAGTTGACAAAGTTCTTTTATTTCAATATAGGAACTTTGAAAGTTCGATGTTACTAACTTTTTGATGTAGGTGCAATCAAGAAAGGTTACCTTCTCTGCCATATAGTCATGGCGGAGAAAAACTTCAAGCACCGAGGGATTTAATTATGAGAAGAATAGGCGGCCAAGTGTCGCTTCTGATGACGCTGATCGCGCTCGCGAGCTTGACCTTCGCCCAATCGGGCTGGGCCCAGGCAAAGCTCGTCGTTGCCATCCAACCGACGGTGACGAGCGACGAGATCTTAGCCAAAGCAAAACCGCTCCAGGACTTCTTGGAGAAGAACATCGCGCCCCGGCCAAAGGTAGAAATCTATGTGCCGAGTAGCTATGCCGCAGTGGTGGAATCGTTGCGTTTTGGCCATGCGCACGTTGCGCTAATGTCGGCTTGGCCGGCGCAACTGGCAGTGCGTCTAGGCGGCGCCCAAGTCGCTCTAGCCGAGGTGCGACAGGTGATCCATGGGAAGGAAAGAGTCGATGCGCCGCATTATTACTCCTATTGGGTTGTGCTGCCTGATTCGCCGCACAAAGATCTGCCGTCGATGAAAGGCAAGAGCGCCTGTTTTGCCAGCCCGATCTCGACGTCGGGGTACGTGGCACCGATGGGACGGCTGGTGGAGCTCAACCTCATTCAAACTTCAGCAGGTAAAGAAGCCGACCCGAAAAGCTTCTTCAAAGAAGTGCTGTTCGGCGGCGGTTACGGGCAATGCTGGCAGGCACTCAAGCAGGGTCAGGTGGACACGACGATCATCGCCGGCGACGTGCCGGAAAAGCTCTATAGGGAAGTGTTGGACTCGACCCGGGTCATCGAACAGCAAGGGCCGATTCCGTCCCATGCCGTGGTTTTGAGCAAAGAGCTTAAGGATCCTCTACGCGCGCGAACCGTTCAAGCGATCAGCAAACTTGGCGCGCCGGAGCACCGCGATCTGATGCGCTCGTTTATCTCGAGCATCTTCGTCGGTTTTAAACCGACGACGGCTGAGGAACACCTGGGACCGCTCGATCGCTACCTGAAACTGGTCGGACTCAAATACACGGAGCGCCTGTGACCGACAACGGCAGCGCGCCGGCCGCCCTGCACGCAGAGCGAGTCTGGTTTTCATTTCGCAACCACGACTGGGTGCTTAGAGATGTTTCGCTGGCGATTCCGGCCGGCAAGCATACCGTGATCATGGGACCTTCGGGGATCGGCAAGACCACGCTGTTGCGGGTGCTCGCCGGCCTGTTGAAGCCGAATCAAGGCCAAGTGCGGGTCTTTGGTCATCCTACCGAGGAACTCAAGCCGCGCGAACTAAGCGCGCTGGTCGGCTATATTCCCCAACAACTGGGGCTGGTGAGAAACCTGTCCGCGCTCGAAAACGTCTTGATGGGCGCACTGGGGAGGCTCGCGGACAGCAGAGCGCTTCTCGGTCTTTTCCCGCGGGGTGAAATAGAGAAAGCCCGGGCAGCGCTCGAAATGATGGGCATCGGCCACAAAAGTTCCGAACAGGTCTTTCGCCTGAGCGGTGGTGAACGCCAGCGCGTCGCCATCGCACGTACCCTGCTCCAACATCCACGCATTGTCGTCGCCGACGAATTCGCGTCGGACCTCGATCTCGCTTTGGCCTCCGAGATCCTCACGCGCATCCGGCGCGCCGCTGAACAAGAGCAGATTACTTTCATCATGAGCATGCATCGAATGGGCTTGGCGCGGCAGTTCGGCGACGCGGTGCTCGCGCTTAAGAACGGCGAATTGGTTCCGGGTTTTATCGGCAACGAAATCCTCGAGACTCCCTCTATTGAGGCATCCTTGTGAGATCACCACTCGTTTTGCCGGTTGTCACCACGTTTTCCCTGCTGGCGATTCTTGCCCACCTTGGCTTCTTCGATTGGGCCCGGCTGTCCCGCGGCTTTCGCAACTTGGGTATTCTCGGCGCCGACATGGTCCCGCCGGATCTGGGTATCCTGCCGGTCGCCAGTGCTGCTCTGTGGGAGACCGTCGAGATGTCTTTTGCGGGCACCCTGCTTGGTTTCCTCGCCTCGCTGCCGCTAAGCATCCTCGGCACCCGGCGTCTCTTTTCGACTTGGGTTTCCAGTCTGGCCCGTTTCATCGCGGCGGGAATTCGCACGATTCCCGTGCTTCTCTGGGCCATCGTTTTCGTCATCCTCGTCGGCCTCGGACCGCTCGCCGGCACGCTCGGCATCGCCGCTTACACAGTCGGATATCTGGCGAAGATTTACGCGGACCTCTTCGAAGGCACGGACCCGGAAATCATGGAGGCCGTGCAAAGCACGGGGGCCTCCAAGCTGCAGCTGGTTCGGTTTGTCGTCATCCCCGAGGCCGCCAACGCCGTGCTCGCCCAAGTTCTCTTCATGCTTGAGTACAACATCCGGGCCTCATCGATTCTCGGTTTTGTCGGCGCCGGCGGTCTGGGATTCGTCATCCAAATTTACCTCCAGAGCCTCGATTATCGCCGCCTGGCAACCGTGCTGTTGCTCGTCTTGGTCATTGTCCTGCTCATGGATGGAATTAGCGCCTGGCTGAGAAAACGTTTTCTCTTATCGGCCCACGCTACGTAAAAAAATGAGCGACCCGGTCAACACGCCGATCCGCAGCTTCAAGCAATTTCCAATCCTCCCTCGTTGGTCGATCGGCCATATGCGTATTACCAAACTCGCCATCGTGCCTTGGCTCGCTGTGGTTGTTCTTTTAATGACTGCCTGCCCTGCTATCGCGCAGGATAACGCCAAACGGCTGGTCGCGTTGCTCGATTATCTCGGCAGTGATTACAAGAACGCGGTGCAAGACGGCAAGATCCTCAGCCAAGACGAATACGGCGAAATGCAAGAATTCGCCAAGCGCAGCCTAGACCTTTTCACTCAACTCAAAGAAGTCGACAAGGCCGACAAGGCCGGAGTCGAGTCGAGCTTAAAATCGTTGGCGAGCCAAGTCGACAGCAAAGCCGACCCGAAGGTGATCGCCGAGCTGGCCAAGACGGCGAAAGATAAGCTGATCGCCGCCTACAACATCGTCCCCTATCCGCGCCGGCTGCCGTCTTTCGCCAGCGGCAAAAAGATCTACGACGAGAACTGCGCGCAATGCCACGGCGTCAGCGGCAAAGGCGACGGGCCGGCACGGGAGGCGATGAATCCGAAAACGCCGCCGCCGGCCAATTTTACCGATCCGGAAAGGATCGGCGGTCTCTCGCCCTTCAAAGCATTTAACGCAGCAAGCTTCGGGATCGAAGGCACGGCGATGGCGTCGTTCGCGGCGCTTAGCGAAGAGCAACGCTGGCAGGTCGCGTTTTATATCTTTTCGCTGCGCTTCTCGGAAGACGCGGCGAAAAAAGGCGCGGAGCTAGTGACGGCGAAAAAATCGCCGCCCGATCTTGAGACTGTCGCGACGGTGGCAACCCATTCGGATGCCGAATTGCTCGAGATGCTCAAACCGGTCGCTTCCAATGAGGCCGACGCGCTGAACATGCTCGCCTATCTGCGCCGCGGCGTGCTCGAGACCAAAACGTCAGACCCGTTAGCGATCGCGCGCGAATATTTACGCGAGTCCGTCCAGTTCTACGAACAGGGGAACAAAGAAAAGGCGTACCAAAAAGCCGTGGAAGCTTATATCGATGGCTATGATCTCGCGGAGCCGGCGATATTCGCTAAAGACATGACGTTCGGCCGAAATCTCGAAACGCAATTCACGGAATTTCGTAACGCGATAAAACAGGGAGTTTCCATAGACGAAATTCAAAAGCGCCATGTCGATATGGAGGCCAAGCTCGAACAAGCCGAACAAATCCTGATGCGCCAGGACAACATCTCCGATTACTACACCTTCATCAACTCGGCGCTCATCATTCTTCGAGAAGGACTCGAGGCCTCGCTTATCCTTGCGGCAATTTTAGCGATGCTCAAAGTGATGGGCGGAAAGGACGCCGTCCGCTACATTCATCTGGGCTGGATTATGGCCCTGGTCATGGGAGGGCTTACCTGGCTCATTACGCAAACCGTTCTGACATTGAGCGGTCAGCATCGCGAGAGCATGGAAGGATTCATTTCAATCTTCGCCGCACTCGCGTTGTTCTACGTCGGCTATTGGCTCCATACCCGCTCCGAGACCAAAAAGTGGCAGGCGTTCATACAAGACAAGGTCAAGAGCAGTCTCTCCAGCAAAAGCATCTTCGGACTGATGGGGATTTCTTTTTTTGCGGTCTACCGCGAGGCTTTTGAGGTCGTCTTGTTTTACCAAGCGCTCTGGCTGCAGAACGAGAATAGCCATCACGCGGTTCTGTGGGGATTTTTCGCCGGATTGGCGGCCCTGATAGTTTTAACCCTTGTCATTTTGAAGCTCGGCCTTAGGGTTCCATTGAAATATTTTTTCGGCGTCACCGGAACGTTGCTCTACATCGTCGCGTTTGTCTTCGCCGGCATCGGCATCAAAGAGTTACAAGCGGCCGGTTGGGTCCCAACAACACCCATAGATCTTCCGCTGCAAGTGCCGATACTCGGCATCTATCCCACGGTGCAAACATTAACGGCCCAAGCAATCATGCTCTGCGCCTTCGTCGTGACCTTGCTGCGAATGGCGAAAGAACGAAAGAAAGCGTAAATGCAGTCTCGTTACGAGCTTCAACAAAAAAAGACCGTCGATGCGGCAAAATCAGCAACGCCGCTCCGATGCGGCTGCGGCAGTTTGCTGGCGCGGATGGTCGCCGAAGGCGTCGAAATTAAATGCCGGCGCTGCAAACGCCAAGTAATTTTACCGGTCCACCTAAAAGGAGTCGTGCGCATGAACTTGTAAGACCAGTTTAAATATTTCAGAAACAAAAAGAGCGGCCAGAGGTCGAGAATCCAGAGCCCGGTGTTCCGTCGTTAAAACGGCGGGAGCCGGGCTTTTTTATTGTCGCATTTTAGAAAGGGAGGAGATGTCATGTTTATTTTCTTGATCTTTTTGTTGGTCCTGGTTTCTACGCCCGTAATGGCGCAGGAAATCGACACACGTAGCGAGATCCGTGAATTGCGGGAGAAACTCGAGCGGCTGGAGCGGAAATTGGCAAGCGACGAGGCGCTGCGCGAGAAAAAATCCGTCGAGGAGCGCGACGCGATTGCCGAAAAAGTCAAAAACGACGTGATTTCCGAGGTTTCATCTAAGGGGCAGAGCTATTTCAGCAAATTGATTGACCAAACCAAGGTCGGCGCCTATGGGTCCATTCGTTACGGAACCTCGAGTTTGGACGATCTGCATAATAGCTTTACCTTGAGGCGGTTCGTCTTAACCGTCGACTCGCCGATCGCCGAGCGCCTGAAAGCCAATATGGAGCTCGAGTTCGAAAGGTTCACCCAACTTGAGCTAGAAAAAAAACTCACGCGCACATCCGGCGGCGGACTCACAAGCGAACAAGCTATCGAAGGCAACAACAAGTCGGAAATTTCTGTCGAGCAGGCCTGGTTGCAGTATGACATTACCGATTGGCTTAAATTCCGTGGCGGCGCCATTTTGGTTCCGTTGGGACGTTTTAATATCAATCACGACGATAACCGTTGGGATCTGCCGCGGCGCAGCTTGGTCGACAAAGGGACACCGGTACTGCCGACGACCGCCGCATGGCCTGAGCTTGGCGCCGGGTTCTTGGGCGATATTCCCATCGGCAATGCGGGAAAGCTCAGCTATCAGTGGTATGTCATGAACGGCGTCGCACTCGATTCCGAAATCGAACAGATCGGTCAGACGCGCGCAGGCGATACGACGAAATTGGCCTATGAGGTCAAGCTTCAACCTTCGCGTGGAACATTTTCCGATGACATTAAAACAGGAAAGTCCATTGGGACGCGCTGGGCCTACAGTCCAAGTCTCGGCAGTGAAATTGGCGCATCGCTCTACTGGGGACGCTACACTCCGGACTTTCTCCCGAACAAACCGGTCTTCTCTTTTGCTATTGACGGCAAAAAAACTTGGGGCCCCTTTGAAATCGAGGGACAGTATGTGAATACTCAATGGAGCGGCGTGCGCAAAGTTGCCCAAGGCCTTGCGCGACGGGCTATAAGCAGCTCGAGCGAAGCTGAGATCGACGATGTCGAAACGGAGGTCGAGTTCGAATTAGCCAATCTGGCAAATCGTAAGCAAGGCTATTGGGTGGATTTTAGATACCGCTTTTGGCCCGATTTCTTAAGCAACACGATACTTGGAAAGCATTTCACCAATCCTCAGCTCATCGCCACATTCCGCGCGGAACAAGTGTGGTTTAGCGAGCTCCTGGAATCAATCGCGTTCGCGAACGGAGCTTTAACTGAAACAAAATCCGCAAACCGGCTGCTTAATCGCGTGACGATGGGTTTGACCTACCGGCCGGTTCCTCTCGTGGCGCTGCAACTCGCTTACGAATATACACGCACCAACCGAGGCAAGAGTCTGTCCAGCGTGACCAATTTTCTTACCTCATCCAAGGATAGAGAATATTTTCAACATGCCGTTCTCATGGGGCTAGCGTTTGGATTCTAAAATTTCCCTCCGTCAGATTGGGATTTGGCTTGTTTGTCTCGCGCTCTCGTTGGGAAGCTCTGAGTTTGCGCTCGGCCAGGAGGGAGTCTTTCTCAAGGATGAGGAAGCTCCCAAGGCGGTTTTTCCTGAAGCGGACTCGTTTGAACGGAAGGTTGTTCGCTCCAACGAAGAAATCAAAGCAAAGATCCAGCAGCGTATGGGAAAAACCAAAACTTCCCTTTGGGAAGATTCTTACGTGACGTTCGTGGCGAAGAAAGGAGAAACAATTTTGGGTTACGCCGCGATCGTTGAAGAGATCGGTAAACATCGTCCCATCACATTTATTGTCGGTGTAGGTCCCGATCGCAAAATCAAGGATGCGGCGCTGATGGCCTATCGCGAAGCCTACGGCGGCGAAGTGAGAGACCGCCGCTTCCTTCAACAGTACAAAGGAAAGGACCTGAAGGATCCGCTCCTCCCCTATCGTGATATTCAAAACATCAGCGGCGCCACGATGTCTGTAGAGGCAATAGGACGAGGCAGTAAGAAAGCCCTGGCTTTGTTGGAAGTGGTTTATTTCGAAGGAACTGAACGAAAGTGAAATCGACTAAAATATTGTTGCTTCTACTTCTGATCGCGTTGGCGCCGGCGAAAACCGCGGCAGCGCTGCGCGAAGTGCGCGAAGTTCACTACCAAATGGGGACTTACCTCGAAGTCACTTTGTGGCACCACGAGCCGGAAACGGCGAAGCGACTGATTCGCGACGCCGTACGCGAAGTGCATCGTCTTGATGAAATCTTGTCGAACTACGATCCGGACAGTGCGTTGTCGCGTTTGAACCAGCACGCCGGTGCGGGAGCCATGCGCGTGCCGGCAGAGCTTTTTGCGCTGCTAAGCACGGCTCGCGAATTTAGCGAGAAAACTGGCGGCATCTTCGACGTCACCGTCGGCCCGTTGATGGAGCTATGGCGGAAGGCGGAGGAGGAAAATCGACTCCCGACCGGAAAACATCTGGCCCAGGCGCTCGCGGCTGTCAGTTACCGGAATCTTGTGCTCTATCGACCTGATGAGGCGGAGCTCACCCGCGGCGGCATGAGCGTCGACCTCGGCGGCATCGGCAAAGGTTACGCCGTCGACCGTGTCACTGACATCATGAGAGCTGCGGGAGTCGCCACGGCGCTCATCAATTTCGGCGGTAGCAGCATGAGCGCCATCGGCGCTCCTCCCGGAAAGCGTGGCTGGGAGATAACCGTGCAAGATACCGATGATCGTTTACGCGGTATGATCTATCTGCGCGATACAGCCCTGTCGACTTCCGGCAGTATGGGCCGTTGGTGGACTATTGAGGGGAAGAAGTACGGTCACTTGATCCATCCGATTAGCGGCACACCGATAACGGAAGCACGCACCGCTGTTGTCATCACGCGTAGCGCCACCCGAGCCGAGGCGCTAACAAAGCCGTTGGTGCTGCTCGGCAAAAATGCTCTGCCAACCATCGAAAATTTTTCCGACGCTGAAGCGATCGTCCTCGCGGCAAGCGGAGAGCCAGCGTTTTCCCGGCAGTTTCGCAGCCGATCATCGTGGAAAGAAATTTCCAAAAAATGAAAAACTTCGCCACTCCATCTTTTCGGCTTCGCGACGCATCGTTTGAGATCCGTCTCGTCTACACTCTATTTCTCCTTCTGATATTGGCAGGATTGGTGACCACTTGGTTTTTTCAATTTCAGCGCATCGGCATCAGCTATGAGCGCGTTGTCGCCTACTATCTCGGCGGCGAGATCGGCGGTCAGATGTTCTTCGCCAAGAACCTCAATGCGTTGCTCGAAGAGACCCATTTTCATGCCTTCAGTATGAGCGTCGTGTTTTTGATTCTCGCCCATCTGTTCATGGCAACTTCGCTCTCTCGCGGAGCCAAGCTGTTTTTTGTCTTGACGACGTTTTTCTCTCATGTCTTCGATATGGGCGGCAGCTGGCTGACGCGAATGCTATCGCCGACGTTTGCCTATCTGTTGATCTTTTCGTGGGTCGGTTTGTGGTTGGGCTACTCGGGAATGATTCTAGTGCCGCTTTACGAAATGTGGCTCGCACCCAAGTCAAAAACGGAATAGCTCGTGGACGTTGCTTGT
>DASXSW010000106.1:0-9205 GCA_036505755.1 Binatia bacterium
GCCTCCTGTTGGCGATTGGAAACTGGCACGGAAAGTTTTATCGGGCTTTCGCGCAGGGTAAATTCACTCTGGAGGACGCAACGGTAAGCCGGCGCGATGACGCAGACTTCATGGCCGAGTCGTTCTAAAGCGACCGAGAGCGTGCCGATCACGTCAGCCAATCCGCCGGTCTTCGCGAACGGACTGACCTCCGAGGCGATCATGGCGATCTTCATGTTGCGTCGCGTGGATTCGCGATCAATTCAGGCACGACCGATGATTCGACACGGTCACAATTGATGCGTAAAAAATAGCACCGACAGCGGCGGCAGTGTCAGCGTCAGAGAAAAAGGCCGAGCGTGTAATCCGTCTGCCATAGCTTCGCGGCCGCCGCTGTTGCCTACGCCACTGCCGCCGTATTCCAGTGCGTCGCTGTTCAAGACTTCACGCCAAAAGCCCGGCCGCGGGGCGCCGATGCGATAGCCTAAACGGGGCACCGGAGTAAAATTGCACGCGGCTAGCACCAATGTCGAAGTCGACTTGCCTTTGCGGATCAAGCTTACGACGCTGCCGTCGGCATCGCCGCAGTCGATCCATTCAAAACCGGCCGGTTCGCAGTCAAGCTCGTACAAGGCCGGCTCGCGACGATAGAACCAATTCAGATCCTGCAGCCATTTGTGTACGCCGGCATGTAATGGGTAGGCTAGCAGATCCCAGTCAAGGCTCGTGTCGTGGGCCCATTCCCGCCATTGCCCGAACTCCCCGCCCATGAAGAGTAGTTTCTTCGCGGGTTGAGCGTACATGTAGCCGAATAACGCCCTCAGGTTGGCGAACTTCTGCCAGTCATCGCCGGACATTTTTTCCAACAGAGAGCCCTTGCCGTAGACGACTTCGTCATGCGAGAGCGGCAGAACAAAGTTTTCATGGAAGGCATAAAGCATACGAAAAGTCAGATTGTTTTGATGATAGCGCCGATGGACAGGATCCTTTTGCATGTATTCGAGGGTGTCATGCATCCAACCCATGTCCCACTTGAGGCCGAAACCGAGGCCGCCGACGTAGCTCGGTCGCGAAACCATCGGCCAGGCAGTCGATTCTTCTGCGATGGTTTGCACGTCCGGATGATATCGATAAACCGCTTCATTCAGGTGGCGCAAAAATTCAATGGCCTCGATATTTTCCCGGCCGCCGTACTGATTGGGAATCCACTCGCCGGCTTGGCGCGCGTAGTCGAGATAAATCATCGAGGCCACCGCGTCGACGCGCAAGCCGTCGACATGATAGCGATCGAGCCAGAAGAGCGCGTTACTGACCAAAAAACTCTGCACTTCTTTGCGGCCGTAGTTGAAAATGTAGCTTTTCCATTCCGGGTGATAGCCTTGACGCGAATCGGCATGCTCGTAGAGATGTGTGCCGTCAAAAAATGCCAGGCCATGTTCGTCGGCGGGAAAATGAGAAGGCACCCAATCGAGAATGACGCCGATGCCGCGCCGGTGCAGGACATCGATCAAGTACATGAAGTCTTGCGGTGTGCCAAAGTTTGCCGACGGGGCAAAATAACCGGTAACCTGATAACCCCACGAACCGAAGAACGGATAATCCATCACCGGCAACAATTCGACGTGCGTGAAGCCCAAGCGCTCCAGGTAGTCGGCCAGCTGCGGCGCCAGCTCCTGATAGGAGAGCGAGCGGTTGCCTTCGTGGCCAACACGACGCCACGAGCCCAGATGCATCTCGTAAATTGCCATCGGCCTATCGAGTTTGTTGCAGCGATGGCGATTCGCCATCCAGTCGGCGTCATTCCAAACGTAATCGAGATCCCAGACAATCGACGCGGTCTTTGGCGGAATTTCGTTGAAGATGGAGAGCGGATCGGCCTTGTCTGCTCGGTAACCCTGAAAACGTGAGGCAACATGGTACTTGTATAGCGCACCCCTGCCAATGCCGGGAAAAAAACCTTCCCAGATTCCAGATTGTCCACGGGGAGTTAAGGGATGACTCGATTTGTTCCAGCCATTGAAATCGCCGATGACGAAAACCTGCTCGGCGTCGGGCGCCCATACGGCGAACTGGGTGCCCAGCGTGTCGCCGTCGGTAACGACGTGGGAGCCGAGCTTGTCGTAAAGCCGAAAGTGACTGCCTTCATTAAAAAGATAGATATCGTCGTCGGTGAGCAGATTCATGGTTGTTTATCTGACGGTTAGAAATATGTTACTTGATCCGGTCGCGCTTGTCGCGAATGGTCTTTAAAATCTCCACGAGCCCGTTCATCCCACGAATTTCTTCCGTCGAGAAGCGAGCCTTGCGTTGCCAATTGGGCCGCTCATGCCAAGTGCCGGGGACATTCTGCGGAGCGGGCTCGAGCCATAGATCTTCCAGATTGACCAACATAAAGGCTTCATCTTCTCGGGCTAAAAATGTCAGCCACGCCTGCAGCACGGCCGCCGCGGAAGCATCTTCGCTGAGCAAACCACGCGAGCGCAGAAAGCCGATCAGCGCCTCCCTCTGGGCGGCACGATACTGTTGCTCCTTCTGCGCTTGGCTGTCGTCGAGCAAGCCCAGCGCGACGCGGTCGTGAATATCGCTGCCAGTCCAAAAGCCCATAAACGTTGGAGTGTCATGGGTGTTGAGGCTAGCCACCGTATTTGCCGGAACGGCATCGAGCGCTGCCTGTGCGTCCGCATTCACGCCGAACTGGCCGACATACATGCCGAGGATCTTATGTTGCTTCAACGCCTCGTTGACATAGACCGGCACTGTGCCGAGGTTCTCACCGACGATCTGCACTCGGTGCCGGTGCGATTCCAAATTCAAGATCGCGTAAAATTCCTCCTCGCGGTGATGAACGTACAAGCCTTCAGCGGCGCTCAACCCTTCAGGCACCCAAAACGTCCGATGCCAGCCCATTACGTGGTCGATGCGCAGCATGCCGGCCGAGGCCATATGATGGCGTAAGCAATCGATGTAATAACGGTAGCCCTGACGTCGAATCACTTCAGGATGCAGGGGGGGAAAGCCCCAGTTTTGCCCTTTGATAAAGAGACCGTCGGGCGGCGCGCCGCCATTCGCACCTAACACAAACAGTTCGCGCTCGCGCCAGACAACGTAGCCGTCGCGATTGACGCCCAGCGGAAAATCGAGATACAGGGCGATGCCACGATTCCGTGCCTTGTCTCGAAGACTACGAGCTTGCTCGACGCACTGCCATTGGACATAAAGATGGTATTGTTTAGCGCTTTCATCGTAGGCGTTTAGACTCAGGATGCCGTCGCGGCCAGGCGCCTTCCATTTGAGCCAGCTCTTTCGTTCGCGCTCGACCTTGGCGCGGAACGCTGCGTAGTCGTTAGCGCGACGATGCGTCGCAACAAATTTCTCAAAACTCTCTCGGCGCTCGGAAGTTTGTGTCAGCAGAAAACGCAGCAGCGCTTCAAGAACTTTGCGCTTAAGCGCCATCACTCTGCGGTAATCGACCAAGGCCGCATTGCGCACGCTCGCCAGTTCTTTTTGGAAACCAGCGGCCTCGCACACGGCTCGGGCGGCCGAACACTGGGCCAGTTCGGGAATCTTGGTTACGTCGAGAAAAAATTCATTCCAGAAAAGTCGGCTCACCGGCGCGTACGGGCTTGGATCGAACGGCTCGTCCAGGAAGCTCGCCAGCATCGGCAACGTGGCGACCGCGTCGCCATTCAGTTCGCCGACATAATCAACCAGCGTCGCCAAGTCGGAAAAGTTGCCGGTGCCCCAGCTCTGTGCCGACCAGAGAGAATAGAGTGGACAGAAAATGCCCCAGCGCTTGCCATTTGCATCGGCAGGTGCGTAAGCCCGTTGCGGCGCCGAAAAAAGATAGGACTCTAATTTGGTATCGCCAAACTGCAGTTGAAGCCGGTGGTAGCCGAGAGGGATCTTTGCGTTGACGATTAACCGCCGGGCGACGTAGCGGGCGCCTTCCACATCGCGCGATTCAGGTTTCGTGGCTGGTTCATCCTGGCACGTTCCTTCGTGCCGTTCGCCGGTTTCAAGGACGATGTGATATTTCGGGCGCATTTCAGCGAGACGGTAGGGCAGGCGAACCTTCACTTTCAACAGATTGCCTTGCCAGGCGATGACTACCGGCTCGATCGCGCGCTGCCACAAAGCCTGTCTACGTTGGCGCCATGCGCTCGGCAGATCTTTCAAAGTCTCGAGCGGCGCGCCCAACGATCGAAGCACCAATATAATAGCTTCAAGCGGTGGCTCGCGCAGTTGGCCTAAACCGTCGCGATAGATGGTTTGGACGTTGTGCAGACGGGCGAGATCGTGCAGTAGCTTGGGGGCGGTCATGCCGGCAGCCTGTATGTAAAATAGTTTAGCAAAACATTTGCGCCGGATTAAATGTTTGTGCCACCAGCCGCGCATCGCCGGCAGTTGAGCGCTTCCAAATGGGTGCCAAAAGAAACAGTCGTTATACTAGTCGCACCCAGGGTTTCTGTAGTGAAGTGGCATAACCGACTTCAGCGGCGTGAGGAACGCCGGCGGCGTGGAGATCGTCGACAAGTTTTGCCGCGTGCCGTTTGGCGACAGCGAGCAGGAGGCCGCCCGAAGTTTGCGGATCGAGGGCCACTTGGATTAGACCTTCACGGATCGATTTGTCGATGACCATCTTGTCATTCAGGTATTCCTGGTTCCGTTTGCAGCCGCCGGTGATATACCCCTTCTCCGCTAGGCGCGGCGCTCTGCGGAGCAGCGGCAGCTTGGCCGATTCGATCACCAAAGTCACGCCGCTGCCGCTGGCCATTCCCAAAGCATGGCCAAGAATGCCGAAGCCGGTGACATCGGAACAGGCATGAACGGGATGTTTGCGCGCGACCAAAGAAGCCGCAGCGTTCAGCGTGGTCATGGACTTCACTGCCTCATTGACGCTCTCTTCCGATGCTTTACCTTTTTTGAGAGCGGTCGTGATGATACCCGTGCCGAGCGGCTTGGTAAGAATGAGCACGTCGCCTTCCTGGACGCCGACGTTGCGAAAGATTTTATCTGGATGGATGACGCCGGTGACCGCCATGCCGAATTTGATTTCTTCGTCGATGATGCTGTGGCCACCGATGACCACCGCGCCGCTTTCCATCACCTTGTCGGCGCCACCCTTGAGGATCTCGCCGAGGATTTCGATGTCCATCTTGCCCTTGGGAAAGCACACGATGTTCATGCAGGTCTTGGGCTCGCCGCCCATAGCGTACACGTCGCTCAACGAATTCGCCGCCGAGATCTGGCCGAAGATATAGGGGTCATCGACGATGGGCGTAAAAAAATCCACCGTGTTGACGATGGCGAGATCGGGGCGCAGACGATACACCCCGGCGTCGTCGCCGGTTTCGGTGCCGACGAGCATGTCGGGGTTCTTAAACTTGGGCAGGTCGTGCAAAACTTGCACGAGGTCGGCGGGGCCGAGCTTGGCGGCTCAACCCGCGGCCTTGACCTCTTGCGTCAGCCGCACGGTTTTCCTTTTCTTCAAGATCATGATTCGACAACTGTAGATCGAAGACTGTGCGTTTTCAATGCGACGAGGCCGGCTTCTCGACTGATGATGGAGACTTCAGGCGCCGGATATCTCCGATGCGAATCGTGAGACCGTCGCGGTCGAAGTATTCTAAAAGCGGGATGGTGTACTTGCGGCTGGAACCGATGAGATCGCGAAACGATGCCGCGGTCATCTCGCCTTTCTCGGTCAAAAATTTCTTCAGCGTCGTCCTCAGCTGATCGATGCTGCTCGTCAGAAAATACATGTCGGTCGTGACGCGGACGACGGCACCCTCGCGCTCTAAGAGGCGGATCACTTCATTCAATCGATTGCGCGGAACGCCAGCCTGTTTTTCGATGTCTTTTAAATCCGGGGGCGCCAACGGCTGTTCGCCGAGTATTTTCTTGATCTTTTCCATCAGCGTTTTTTCTTGGCCGCCAAGTTGGACCCGGTGACTGCCCAGCCGCAGGAGGTTTTCTTCCTTGGCAATCGCTTTCTCGCCTAGCAACATCTCGACAACGACGCGAAAAATTTTGGGTGAGAGTTGATAGACAAGCTTGCCGCGCAATTCTTCCATGTCCATGCCGGGAACGAGAGGATGGCCGGCATGAAATTCCTTCAAACTCCCGAGTATCTGCTCCTTGAGGCGGTTCCATTTGCTCTCGGTGGTATAGACCCTTTCACCTTCGCCGCTCAGAACGCGGAGGTTTTTCATCGCATCGATGGCATCGCGGATGATTTCTTCTTTCACGTTGAGAAACTGGTGGATCGCCTCGATGGGCAGCGCAAAGGATTCGCTTTCATCGAGAAAAGTTTCCGTGAGGCGCGTCAGATCGCCGCGATGCAGCGCTTCGAGGCGGCTTGGTAGTTCGCGCTCGCCGCGTTTGTGCCGCTTGGCCCAAGGGTTGATGACGAATCCGCCAGCGAGGGTCTTCTGCGCGGTCTCGTCGCGCACAATGAAATGATCGTTGCGCAATGCCGGCAGCGGTTCGGCAATCGTGATTTGACAATAGGCTAGTTGCTTCGGCTCGATTTTTTCCGCCGCACTGAGGATCACGATCTTGCCAAGCCGTTCGGCAGTGCCGAGATGGATGCGCACGCGCTGATGGTTCTTGATGCCCTTGGCGGCTGCCGGTCGAACCTCCACATAAGCGTCGAAGCGATCCGTCACGAGGGAAATTTTTTCGTGGCAAATCACGTGACCGCGCGCGATGTCGGCGCGCTCGGGACCGGTAAGATTCATCGCGACGCGTTGTCCCCAACCAGCGCTGTCGACGGATTTGCCATGAACCTGCAGGCTACGCACGCGGAACAGATGGTTGCCAGGCAGGCAGCGCACTTGCTCGCCGACTTTAGTTTCGCCGCTCAAAGCCGTGCCGGTAACGACTACGCCGTGTCCTTGCAGGACAAAAGCGCGGTCAACCGGTAGGCGAAAATAACCGTTCGGCGCCGGCTTGGTGTGACTCTTCAAGATTTGCGCTATGCGATCTTTAAGCTCGGCGACGCCGTGCCCGGTGACTGATGACACGGCGATTTTCGGCGAGTCCTCCAGTATGGTGCCCAGTGTCAGGATATCGATCTCCTCTTCAACCTCGGTGATGCGCGCGGGTGGCACCAAGTCCGCCTTCGTGATCACGAAGATCGCCATTTTGACGCCAAGCAGGTGGACGATATCCAAATGCTCCTCAGTCTGCGGCATGACACCGTCGTCGGCCGCGACGGTGAACAAGACGAGATCGATGCCATGGGCCCCCGCCAGCATGTTCTTGATAAAACGCTCGTGACCGGGCACGTCGACGATGCCCGCTGAACTGCCGTCTGGCAGATCGAAGTGGGCGAAGCCCAAATCGATGGAGATACCACGCTCCTTTTCCTCCTTGAGCCGGTCAGTGTCCTGCCCGGTGAGGGCTTTGATCAAACTGGTCTTGCCGTGGTCGATATGGCCGGCGGTGCCGATGATGTAGGGCATGCTAAGATTTTAAGTTTCGATCCTTCGACTTTGCTCAGGACAGGTTTTGGATTTTGGATTCCGTGGAACCAGATTGTGACGATCGAGTCTATTCACGGACAAATTTAGGAATCAAATCTTCAGCGTCAAAAATTGTTCTTAGATCGAGGAGGAAACGATCGTCATTGATTCTGCCGATAATCGGTGGATGCGCCGCGCGAAATTCTTGCGCGATGATGTTGGCGCTCAGCTTTGGATGCGCAACGCTGATGACGACCGTCGGCAACTCTTCAATCGGCAGAGCGCCGCTGCCGATCTGTGCCGTGGACGGTTGCAGTTGAACACGGAATTCTTGTCCCAGCGCCGCCTGAAGCCTCGGTAAAAGTTCGTCGCCCAACGCGCGAATTTCGTCCAGCGGCCGCGTAAAGGCCCGGAGTGTGGGGATCTCCTGAACGATGTCTGGCGATTGTCGGTAACGGCGCAGCGTCGCTTCAAGCGCAGCAAGCGTCAACTTGCCGCAGCGCAAAGCGCGTTGTAGATGATTTTTGCTCATCCTGCCGATCAAGGCCTTCTTACCGACCATCAAGCCGGCTTGCGGCCCGCCGAGAATCTTGTCGCCGCTGAATGTCACAACGTCCGCTCCGGCGTGAATCCTGTCCGCGACGATCGGTTCTTTCGGTAAGCCATATTTGCTCAAGTCGATAAGCGCGCCGCTGCCCAAGTCTTCCATCACCGGCAAGTTGTGCTTCTTGCCGATCGCGACCAACTCTTCGAGCGTCACTTCCGCGGTAAAGCCGACGACCTTGTAATTGCTTGTGTGGACTTTAAGCAGCAGCGCGGTTTTTTCGTTGATGGTATTTTCGTAGTCCGTGGGATGCGTGCGATTGGTACTGCCCACTTCTTTCAGAATCGCGCCGCTCTTGGCCATGATCTCGGGAATGCGAAACGAGCCGCCGATTTCGATCAGCTCGCCGCGCGAAACGATCACTTCTTTGCCTTCGGCCAACGTGTTCAAGCCGAGCAAGATCGCGGCGGCGTTGTTGTTCACCACCGTTGCAGCTTCAGCGCCGGTGAGATGAACGAGCAGCTCTTCGAGCGTTTCCTCTCGTTTGCCGCGTTTGCCCGCGACCAAGTCGTATTCCAAATTGATCGGGTGATCGGCCACGGCGAGCATGGCATCGATGGCGGCTTGTGATAGCAAGGCGCGGCCCAAGTTGGTGTGCAGGATCGTTCCCGTGGCGTTGACGACCCGAGTATGGCCGGGCTGACTGTCGGTGACAATGCAGTTTTCGATCCGTTCGATAATGGATTCTTCGCCCAGGTCAATTGCCCGACTACCTTGTCTGATTTCGGCACGAAGCTGATCGAGAACCAAGCGGCATTGTTCGGTCACGTATTCCCGAGCGTAATGCGTCAACAGTGACTCGCAATGAACATGCTTGAGTAGGCGATCGATCGAGGGAAGCTCGCGCAGAAGATTCGCGGTCTGATCGGCCATGAGGAATCAAAGATTTGCACAGGGATGGGCTAAATTCAATATGACATTCGGCTGTGAGAATTCAGGCGCAATCGTCGGTTCTCCATATTTGACAAGCGCAGACACCTTCCATAGAGTTCTGCACAACATAGGCGTTCGTTCAATCAATTTGAGATGGATCGCGTTTCCGAAACAAAAACTGCTTCTGAAAGCAAAGATACTCGCGCAGCGATCGTCGATTTGCTGCGCAGCCGCAACAAAAAAGCCCGCTTCATGACCGAGTTATACGCTTCGCTGGGGCGCT
>DASXSW010000107.1:0-3147 GCA_036505755.1 Binatia bacterium
GCGCCGCCGTTTGCAGGGGACATTTAATCGAAAGCATGGGATCACGCCGCTATCGATAATCAAATCGGTGGGTTCACCGCTGGTGAAGATCTACGATGCGGACTACGTGGACATTCCCATGGCAGCTGAAAAATCGGCTAAGTACGGCGCGGCAGAGTTGCCGCGGATGATTCGCAAGCTACAAAAAGAAATGAAGGAAGCTGCCCAGCGACTGGAGTTTGAAACCGCGGCGGCGTTGCGTGATCGGATTCATGCACTACAAGATCAAGAATTGGTGCTACGCGAACCGGCATCGAAAGGCAGCGCCGATGTGTGAGCGTTGACACGCGTGTCGAACTGTCGACAGCCAAAGATCCCGAATAATCTAGTATGGTGTCTCAGAAGTTTATTTAAGAACTCCAAACCACGGCACTGGTTGAAGCCGCACTCAAATCCTCCTCTATCCCCCTTTATTCAAAGGGGGAAGTTTCGCTCCAGGACTCTAAACCCTTTTTGAAAAACAGGGGAAGGGGGGATTTGGGGCGGAGTGAGGGGGGAATTATGTCGCAAACCTCTGGGTCAGGACACTTTCGCTGAAAAGGTGTTCCTTGGTCTTGGTAGGGTCATGGCGCGTCGCAATTGCAACGTTTTGTCCTCGACCCTATGTTATGATTAATATTGCCGGTACACTCGATGGGCTTGATACAGGATAAATTGGCTAATCTGCCTTCCCGGCCCGGGGTCTACCTCATGCGGGACAGGGGCGGCAAGGTCATCTACATCGGCAAGGCCAAGGACCTTCGCGGCCGCGTGCGCGGCTATTTCAATTGTCCGGACGAGCGATCGCAAATCCAGTTTTTGGTGCGGCGCGTCGAAGATATTGAAACACTGGTCACCAGCAACGACAAAGAAGCGCTGATTCTCGAAAACAATCTGATCAAGCAATACAAGCCACGCTACAACATCCGGCTCAAAGACGATAAGAGTTATCTGAGCATCAAGGTCACTACCCAACATTCCTGGCCGCGAATCCTCACCACTCGGAAGATCGTCAAGGACGGCAATCGCTATTTTGGTCCTTTCTCTTCGGCAGTCGCCGCCCGGGAAACCATCGATATCATCGAAAAACACTTTCAACTGCGCAACTGTACCGACCATAACTTTCGAAACCGCAGCCGCCCGTGCTTGCAATACCAGATCAAACGTTGCATGGCTCCCTGCGTTCTCCCTGTGTCCGCGGAGGTATATCGCGAGCAAGTTCGGCAGGCGATGCTGTTTATCGACGGCAAGCAGCAGCTACTCATTGATGAGCTAAAACAACGCATGCAGGAGAAGTCGGACGCGTTGGAGTACGAGGCGGCGGCGCGGATTCGCGATCAAATCCAGGCGGTAGATAAGACCCTGGAGAAGCAACGGATGGTTGCTCACTGGGGCGCCGACCAGGATATATTCGGTCTTTACCGCGAAGGTGGCTTTATCGAAGTGCAGGTTTTGCTCGTGCGCCAGGGGAAGTTGACGGATAATTTGTCCTATTCGTTGGAAGACCTCGAATTTCCCGATGAAGAAATCGTTGCCTCGCTGCTAACTCAATTTTATCAAGGTCACAGATTCATTCCCGACGAGATTCTATTGCCAGTCTCAATAGAAGATCGCGAGGTTCGCGAGGAGTACTTAGGCGAACGCAAAGGCAAGAGAGTCGAGATTCTCTGCCCGCAGCGCGGCGATAGGCGCCATCTGGTCCAGATGGCCCAAGACAATGCCAAACAAAGCTTTTCCGAACGCCATGACCAGGAAAAAGCCCGTGAGAAAATGCTGCGCGAGTTGCAAGCGCAGTTGCGGCTTAAACGTTATCCGCAGCGCATCGAGTGTTTCGATATTTCGATGATTCACGGTGCCCATGCCGTGGGTTCGATGGTAACTTTTATTGACGGCGAGCCGGACAAAAACCTCTACCGGCATTTTCGCATTCGCACGGTCGACGCTTCTTCCGGCGGCGACGATTTCGCTATGATGCTGGAAATGCTCAAGCGACGCTTCACCCGCGGCAAGGAAGAAGCGGATCTGCCGGATCTAATCGTCGTCGATGGCGGCAAGGGACAACTGGCGATGGCGCTGACGGCGATGGCCGAAATTGGTATCGAAGGAGTCGAAGCGGTCGGGCTCGCAAAGATGCGCGTGCAAGCCGCGGCGCGGAGCAGCGAGATCGAGCGATCCGAGGAGCGGGTGTTTTTGCCGGGGCAGAGCAATCCGGTTATCCTCAAACGCAACTCCAACGCGCTGTTTCTTTTACAGCGTGTGCGCGACGAAGCGCATCGTTTCGCCATTACGCACCATCGAAAGCTTCGTTCAAAACAAACGCTCTTTTCCGCTCTCGATCGCATTCCCGGCGTTGGCGGCGTGCGAAAGCGGGCCCTGCTGCGCGCCTTCGGCAGTGTCAAACGCATTGAGGAGGCGACGCTCGAGGAATTGCTCCAGGTGCCATCGATGAATGAGAAAATTGCCCAGGACATTCTGCAAACTTTGCGCAGCGCGCCGCACTGAGACAATTCCATGTCCGCGGAGGACCAACGGCCGGGTAACGAAGCCGCAGCGAGTTTATATCCCTTGGCTTGGTTGATCGCCCCGACGCTTTGTCTCCTCCTCGGCCAGGCGGCCGCGACGGCGCCATGGCCGATTCCACCGCAAGCCGGGTTGGTTTCTTTAGTACCGTTTTCACTGGTCGTCTCACGGCGCCGGCGCCATTGGGCGATACTGATTGCTCTCGCCATGCTCGCGTTTACTGTGGGCTATATGCGGCATCGGCAACTGCTTTTTCCGGAATTTCCCGCGAATCATTTACGTTTAGTCATGACGAGGGGAGATCGGCTGTATTTGGAAGGCACGCTGCGACACGAACCGGAGAGACTGACGAACCGAAGCCGATGGCAAGTGCGCGCCGAGCGGCTCTGGCATCCAACCGGCGCAGAGGAAATCACCGGCGATCTTCTGGTTGGCCTGCGCACCACGCGACGTGATTGGCGCTACGGAGACCGTGTGCGGTTTTGGGTGGTTCCTCTTGTGCCACAAGACAGCGGCAATCCCGGTGGCTTCAACTATGCTACCTATTTGGCTCGACGAGAAATTTACCTAACAGGCTTTCTTGATAACGACCAGGAAGTCGAGCTGCTG
>DASXSW010000108.1:0-2163 GCA_036505755.1 Binatia bacterium
CATGATGCGCCAGATGCCGGCTTTGCCGCCATACTCGCCGTAGGCGAGGGAAGCGTAGTCCGGCTTATCGTCGCTGCGGCGGTATTGGGAGGATTTTTCGAAGGCTTCGAAAGCGACAAAAAAGCTGACGGCGATCTTTGCATCATTGGGCCATTTGATCGGTTGGGGTCTCATACATTTCCCTTTCTATGATTTCGGCGCGCCGAAAATATTTCGGAATAGCTCGAAGTTCTTGTTGAAGTCTTCACCCGCCCCGATATCGTCGATGACGTAGTTGAGTTTATCGATTCCTTGGGTCGTGGTCGGCACGCCGCGCCGCGTCGGCACGCGGCCGAAGGACGCGATAATCTTTTGTCCTTCTTCCGACAGCATAAAATCGACAAAGAGCCTTGCCGCGTTGGGATTGGCGGCCTTGGCGCCGACGCCGATGGGTTGAAACTTGGTAAAGACCGGATCCTGCGCGACCCAATCGACCGGCGCGCCTTTGCGCCTGACGTCCTCGACATTGTGCAGGTAAGTATTCAGCACCAACGGAAATTCGCCGGCGGCAAGAAGGCTCGTAAGAACGGTCAGACCGGAGTAGAGTTTAAATTCCTGAGCGCCGAGTTTTTTCATGTACACCAAGCCCTTCTCTTCGCCCATGCGCCTGAGCTTCCAGGAGAACCACTCCGGCTTGGTGTGATCCATACCGATCTTGCCTTTCCACTTTGGACTCAACAGATCCTCATCGCTCCTTGGCACTTCGTTGCGTTTCAGCATGCGGGTGTTGTAGCCGACAACATTGGGCATCATATAAACCGCGGCCCAATAACCGTCTTGGTCGAAGAAAGGTCTCTGAATATTCTTTACTTCCGGTGAAACATACTTGGCGAGAAGATTCTTCTTTTTGAGGAAGTAAGCTTGGGTCTCCGCGGATTGGACGACGTCGAACTCGTACTTGCCGGCCTGAGCCTCGGTCATGATTTTTGTCAGCAATCGTTCGCCGACGGTGCGAAACATGGAAGGCTGGATAAAAGGATATTTGGCTTTAAACGCGTCGTTGAGTTTCTGCGCCTGATCGACGGTCATGGAAGTATAGACAACCAGCTTGCCTTCCTTTTTGGCGCCCTCTATAAGCGCATCACGATTGTTCGCGTGCACAATGGAATTTGGTAAAGCGCAGATAGTTGCCGCGATCAAGAAAAAGAATTTCGCGATGGCCATGATCAGGTACCTTGTCTTGAAGATCAGCGCGGATACTATCAAGCAGTCGCTGAGAGGGTCAACCGACGATCGCGAAATACATTACCCGGAATCCAGAATGTAGGGGCGGGTTTGAAACCCGCCCCTACTGGATGCTCGTTTTCACGGGCATGACGCACTCATCAAGCGTCTGCGACATGTACTAAACGTATGCTAATTCACCGGGCATTTCCCGGTGGAGAGGTGCGCTGCGAAGTCGTCGGGGAAAAGCTTGAGCGCGCTTTCGATCGGCGGGCCGGGCATGGCGATGAGGTTGCAAAATCCTTTGCCTTTGTTGAAGGCGATGACCTTGGTGAATTGTTCGAGGATTGGCTGTCCGCCTTGGCCCGCCTGAACTTTTTTCAGCAAAGAAGTCAGCGTGTTCGTTTCCATCCGGCACGCCGGACATTGGCCGCAAGACTCCGCGGTGAAGAATTCCGAGATCTTTATCACTTCTTCAACGATGCAGGTGCCTTCGGTGACCAGACGAACGACACCGCAGCCTAAACCCGATCCGGCGTCACGCATGGAGTTGTGATCGAGCGGCGTATCAATTTTTTCCGGCGGTAAATATGCCGACGAGGGCGCTGCCGGCATGATCGCTTTGATTTTCTTGCCGCTCTTAAGGCCACCACCGCATTCCTCGATCAAATAACGCAACGGCGTGCCGAACGGCAGTTCATAGACGCCGGGCCGGTTTAAGTCATCGTCGAGCGAGAAAATCATCGTGCCCGTACTCTCAGCGGTACCAAATTTGCGGTACCAATCGGCTCCCTGCAAAACAATCGGGGCAACGTTGGCCAGAGTCTCGACGTTATTGACCGACGTGGGCTTGCCGTACAATCCGACTGTTACCGGAAATGGCGGCTTTTGCCGCGGCCACGCTTTTCGCCCTTCGATGACTTCCAAAGCCGCTGTATCCTCTCCCGCGACGTAATTATG
>DASXSW010000109.1:0-14496 GCA_036505755.1 Binatia bacterium
TTTTTTGGCCAGGCTGGCAAAGTCGGGGAGACTCTGCGGCGTGGCGCTGGTCGCCGCGCCTGCGACCTGTACCATCTGGCTAGCCGAATGATACCGCTCAATGCCGGTGCTGACACCGACTCCCGCCAACACGCAAAGTGCGCTGCCGACGACGAGCGATGAGATACTGACACTCCTTTTTTGACTTGACTCCGTTGCCATTTTACACCCTCCATCATTGCCGGGAGCGATCGCCGGTTTTTAACGCATGCGCTCGCAAGTCACTCATCCGACCCGGCGACATCGCTCCCATATTATTTCCTAACCCCGTTCCCAACCGGCTCATGGTTTGCCGCCCGCGTCTTTCGTTGCGATTGGCGAGCGCCGCGCTCTTCCAGCGTAACAGTCCTTCTCTCATGTAGCCGGCGTCGTATCCAAGCATTTCACAAACATTTTCAAACGAGAACAAATAGGAGTTGTCCTTATTTAGAATCCATTCCTCGGCCTCCACATGCAGCATCTGCTTGCGCTTGCACGTGGCGGTCAAGTTCTCTTGAAAACAGACGACCGCGTCTTGCAACACGGCGAGCATAAGAACGCGTTCGGGATCCAGATAGAAACGCCGCCGATAAGTAGACTGAAATTGAGCGTCGACGAGGATGTCCGGCTGAAATACCGCCATGGCCCTTTCTGTAACCGGGACGCTGGCCTGCTCCAGTCCCGTCAGCCAAAACGGCGCCCGGCCGCCATTGTTAGATGCCCGCGTTTTGACCTGCTTCTTTACGATCATGACATTACCTCCGAAGCTGTTAGACAAACCTTTCACTGGCATTGTTCCATTTTTTTTGACTGCCCTTGTTTTAAAACTCCACATTGCCGGGATGGCGCGAGGACTCCAGGGCAAGAAAACAATACCAATCAATCCGTGGCCTACCCTTCTGGCGGGCGACCGTACGGATAACAATCACAATAACGGGTAAGTAAACGAATCGGGTGGGGGATTAAATCAACAAGACCGAATCGAGCATATGAAGTGAAATTTTCCGCGCATAAGCGCGCGAGTGAATCGACGACAGGCGGCGTACGGGAGGAACGGTGCCAATAGGGCGAGATCCGTCTCCCAGGCTTTGAGTAATAAGGGATGAAACAGTGCCGATTGCCGATTCTATGCACAGCCCCAGGGGATAGCTCTCACTCGCTAGCTGCCACCCTCGATTCGTCAAGCCGAGGCGCGGTTCATGCGAAAAAGCAACGCCGGCCAGCGCGCTATCATGCGCCAGACTCAGAGCGAAGCCACCGATGGTGAAAATGAACAGCAGGATTGCGGCAGCAACGGTTTTTTTAAGCAGGCTGACTCTCACAATAATTTTGCTAAATTACAAAATACGCTAGCACTCGAAAGGGGAAAGTCAACATAGCTACGTAGCTGGAAGACCCTGTCGCCCCCTCATTTGACCGTGCAAATGAAGATGATAAAGTGAATGTCCATGCCATTGGCGACGATTGAAGAGGCGATTGACGAAATTCGCCGCGGCCGTATGGTTGTCCTCATGGATGACAAAGACCGCGAAAACGAGGGTGACCTTTGCATGGCCGCGGAAAAGGTTAACCCGCAAGCGATCAACTTCATGGCAACCCATGGGCGCGGTTTAGTCTGCCTTCCCTTGACCGAAGAAAGAGTCAGACATCTGGGTTTGTCGATGATGGTGTCCGAAAATACTTCGCCGTTTGGCACGGCGTTTACCGTCTCCGTCGACGCGGCCACGGGAATTACCACGGGCATCTCCGCCGCCGACCGCGCCAAGACGATCCTTGATGCGATCGCTGATGACGCCAAACCGCAGGACTTGGCAACCCCGGGCCATATATTCCCGCTCCGTGCGCGCAATGGCGGCGTCCTGGTACGCGCGGGCCAGACTGAAGGCTCGGTGGATTTGGCCCGCCTCGCCGGGCTCAATCCGTCCGGCGTGATCTGCGAGATTATGAAGAACGACGGCACCATGGCGCGCCAGCCGGACCTCATGCGCTTTGCCAAAAAACACAAGCTTAAAGTCGTAACGATCGCCGATCTCATCCAATACCGCCTCAATTACGATTCATTGGTTTATCGGGCCGCCGCCGCGCCGCTTCCAACACGCGTCGGCGGAGATTTTCAGGCCATCGTCTACAACACCCTCGTCGATCAGAGCGAGCATCTAGCGCTGATCAAGGGTAATATTTCGCCCAAGGAAGAAACCTTGGTACGAGTCCACACCAAGTACGTGCCGGGGGACGTGTTCGGCTTCGAGCTGCTCAACACCGGCGCGGTGATTCAACGATCGATGGAAATCATCGCGAGAAAAGGCAAAGGGATCATTCTTTACCTCCAACCCGAGCATAAGGGAATACGCCCCGACATGGTCACCTACCCCAAGCTTGAAGGTAAACAACAGAGGGGCATGAATCGTTCCTTTGTTTATCAGGCGAACTTCAAGGAATACGGGATTGGCGCGCAGATTCTGCGCGACTTGGGCGTGCGCAAAATGCGCCTGCTGACCAATAACAAGAAACATCTGGTCGGACTGCGTGGTTACGGCTTAGAAGTCGTCGCCCTTGAATCGATTCCGCGGGAAAATCCGATTCGTGAAGTCGCCAAACCAAAGAAACCGAAAATCCGAAGCGCATAGAACTTTAGAAATGAACGTCCAAATCTGTCCGCGAGTGAGGTCTCATGCCCATATTTGAGTACAGCTGCCGCCGTTGCCAACACCGCTTCGAGACCATCGTGCGGTCGACGCGCGAGCAAGTGAGCTGCCCGAAGTGCGAGAGCAGCGCGGTGGAAAAACAATTGTCGATATTTAGTTCGCCCGGATCAGGGAGAGACTCGGGCGCGTCGGCCGGTGGCTGCGCCTGCACGCCACAAACTTGTGGCTGTCATTAATCTTTTGCCGGCGGTCTCAAGTAGTCGGGCAGATTGGCGCGAATTCGTTTCAGCGCTTCACCGACATTCGAAAACACTCTTTCCTCGACCAATTGACCGTTCACCCAGTAATCCAAGGATGGCGCGTCGGTAAAATTGATATCGACGTAGCGTTCCCCGACCGGCTCGCCGGTGATGATCACTCGCACGGAATAACCCGCATCGATCACAATACCCCGTGTGCTTGGCGGAAGCGGCAGGCTGCTTTTGATCTTGGCCAACTTTTCCGGCGGATAGGTACCCACGTCCAGTGAGTAGTAACCATACTCGCCGGGACCAACGGACATTCCATTGAGGATCTTGGAATTGATGTCGACCAGATTCTTGGCGGCTTGATCTTGGTTGTAGTTCTTGAGCAGTTCATAGGCCCACTTCTCGATGATGCCCTTGATGGGTTCGGCGGATTTGTCCCGTTCCTTGACCGGTCCGCGATCGATCCACCACTTAGTCTCTTCGAAGTTTGCTGTTTTTTCGTCTGCCATAGGATCCGCCGATCTAAGTCAAAATCCAGCGCCGCTCGTTAAATCTTGAATTCCTCGAGCGTGCTCTTCGCAAAAAGCGACTCCACCTCAGGCTGCTTGCTGATCAGGCCCTGCTCATAAGTGTATTGTACCAGCGTCTCCAGGATGTGGCGATTCGCTTCTAAACCATAAGCCCACGCATTTGGGCCGAGAACTTCGCGCTCTTTTTCTATCTCGTCGATAGACCACGCCAGCATATATTTGAGCGCGGAGAATTCGTACATCGCGTCCTGACAAAGCCGTTTGGCTTCGTCAAATGCCTTGAAAAGACTCTGGGCGATCCACGGATGCTTTTCGTACACCTCTTCGCGCATAACCACCGTGTGCATGATCGGAAAAATCTTCGTGCGCTTAAAGTATTCCTGTTCCACTTCGCGGAAGTTGGGGATCAAGCGCCGCACCTTGGGGTGCCGGCGCACAAACGGCGACGGCATGTGCGCCGAAATCATCGCATCGATTTCGCCGTCCTCGAGCATGCCCGAAAGAGTCTTGTCAGGCGGAATGGGTTGAATATCGATAGTGGCCGGCAGATTATGCTTGACCTTGTCCTGGCGACCAGGATGTTCTTCGCCGCCGGTAAACCACTTCATCTTTTCCGGCGGCACGCCGTATTCATGCTGCAAGATGCCGCGGGCCCAAGTGGCCATCGTGATCTGGTACTCGGGCACGCCGACTCTCTTGCCCGCCATATCGGCCGGTTTTTTTATTGCCGAATCGGTGTTGATGTATATGCACGAGTGACGAAAAGTTTTCGATGGAAAAACTGGTATACCAATCAATCGAGGCACGCCTTTATCGCGCGCCATCAAAAAGGAACCCGTGGACATTTCCGCGACGTCGAACTCCCCATAGCGCAGCATGCGCCAAAAAGTCTCTTCGACGCGTAGCGGTAGGTACGTCAGATCCACTCCTTCAACTTCAACCCGGCCATCCTGCAACGCGCGTGTCCGGTCATAATCCCAGCACGCCAATGTCAAACGGATTTTCCCCATGACTGCTCCTTGTCGCTTTCTCAACACCTATTCTAGTCGTGGTGATCCATAGCAGCGAGGAATTGATTAGCGCCAATCACGAATTGCTCTCTTTCTCCTTGAAGCACGACCGCGGCTTCACCGGAAGCAAGCGTGGTGCGGCACTGAACAGTGTAAGGTTTTCCCTTGAACATCACTCGCTGGCCGGGGCCAAAACCTTTCAGCTTTTCGTGGTCTTGCTGCGGATCGATCCTTTCCATGGCATGGTTTCATAACATATCGGCGCGCAAAGCTTAAATCGCCAAAATCTCTACCTTGCTTTGAGGTCGCGAAATTGACATCACCAAAACCCAAGAATAGAGTTACGCGGGATGGAAAGAAGAGCATGCGCATCGCTGTGATGGGCGCCGGTGCCGTGGGTGGTTATTTCGGCGCGCGGCTAGCCAGCGCCGGGCACGAGGTCGCCTTTATCGCCCGCGGTCGTCATCTTGAGGCGATGCACCGAGAGGGTCTGCGAGTGATTAGCCCTTTCGGGGACCTCCACATACAGAATACTCGTTTCACTGTTGACACGAGTGATATCGGCATAGCCGATCTGATTCTCTTTTGCGTAAAGTCTTACGACACTGAATCGGCCGCTGAATCGCTTCGGCCGATGATGAGCGCCGGCAGCGTCATTTTATCTCTTCAAAACGGCATCGATAATCCGGAAAAGATTGCTCGACTGTGGCGCCAGCAACGAATCCTTGCCGGCGTCGTCTATATCGGCGCCGCTATCGACTCGCCTGGTGTAGTTCGCCACTCGGCTGGCGGGAAGATCATCTTCGACGGGGTGGACGGCGGCACCGACGCAATCGCGAAATCGATTGCCCAAACTTTAGTCGACGCTGACATAGCATGCGAGCTGGACCGTGACATTCAGAAAACTCAATGGACCAAGTTGTTGTGGAATGCGCCGTTTTGCGCAATCAGCTGTTTGACCCGCGCGAACATGAAACAGATCGTCGAGTCCGAACCGTTGATCAATCTGGCCGTCGATTGCATGACGGAAGTTCAGGCAGCGGCCCTCACTCGCGGCATCGACTTACCGCGTGAGCTGTTTGATCAAGCGATCGTTTTTTCAAGAGGTTTGGGAGAATTCAAGCCGTCGATGCTGCAAGATCTCGAAGCCCGAAAGCCGCTCGAATACGAGGCATTCAATGGCATCGTCGTGAAAGTCTTGCGCCACGCTGGGGTGCAAGTGCCAATCAATCAAACCTTCCATGCCATGCTGCAATGCTTAGACAACAGAATTCGCGAGGAGGCATCACGCTAGCCAACATGCGACAGCTCAATCCGAAAGTATGCATAATCCTATTCCTCGGTTGTTTCCCCTTGGTTCCGGCTTTCGTTAACGCGCAGACCGGGGACCTGACCGCCAAAGGGCAGTATATTTTCGCTCTCGCGGGCGGCTGTGCTTGCCACACGGTGCCAAAGGGAACCCCGCATATCGGCGGACGCGCTTTTCCAATTCCGTTTGGGACGGTCTACAGCACTAACATCACGCAGGACAAAGAGACCGGCCTAGGCGCCTGGACTGATCAGCAAATTCACGACGCCATGGTTAAGGGCGTTCGCCAGGACGGCAGTCGGATCTTACCCGTCATGCCCTACGAGAAATATTCAGGCATGGCGCAGGAAGATTTGAAGGCTCTGATCGCTTATCTGCGAACTTTGAAGCCGGTCAAAAAAGCGCCGCCGGAATTGAAAACTTGGGTTCCCTTGGTGCGCAGTGTGGGCACCCCGATCTTTCTGAAAACTTTTGGCCGGTTCAATAGCGCGCCGGGGCAAGCGCTGAAAAGCGGCGTTGAGCGTGGGCGTTATCTGGTGGAGCATGTGTCTTTGTGCGGCGACTGCCATACACCGCGAAATTTTATCGGCGTGCCGAAGCAATCGCTTTACCTCGCGGGAGCCAGCAAAAAGATCGGACCCCTTGGCGAGGCCGTGCCTAACATCACGCCGGACAAAGAGACCGGCATTGGTGAATGGAAACGCGAAGATATTGCGGAGCTGCTGCTCTCGGGGACCAAACCCGACCTCGACAATGTCCAGGGCCTGATGTACGAGGTGATTCAGGGAACACCACACGGCTTCAAAGACATGAAGAAAGAAGACGCGCTGGCGATCGCCGATTATCTCAAGTCGATCCCGGCAATTAAAAACAAGGTTGACAAGTAGACCAACTGTACCGAAATCGGCGCGCTATCGGCGACGCTCACCGGTCTTGATAATCGCTCGCACAGCACCGACAGCCCTCGATAGCTAATTCTTCGGAACTTGCTTAATCACCTCGGCAATCACCTGATCGGCCGTGACATTCTCGGCTTCGGCTTGGAAGTTGAGGATAAGGCGGTGACGCAAGGCCGGATAGATGATCTTTTCGACGTCCTTATAGCTCACGTGCACTCTTCCTTCGATGAGCGCGTTGCCCTTGGCGCCGAGAATGACCGATTGCGCGCCGCGAGGACTGGAACCAAACCGGATATATTGTTTGACATAGCCATTGGACTGCCCACCATTTTGAGCGTCGTTTTGGGTGGCGTGCACCAATCGAACGACGTAATCTTCGATGGGCGGCGCGATCATTACCTGGCGCAATAGCTGATTCATTTCATTGACGAGTTTGCCGCTGTCTTCGGGCAATACTTTTGTTGCATCATCGCTTTCCGTGCCAGTCGTGCGTTTAAGAATTTCCCTGAGCTCCGCCGGGGTCGGCGATGTTACCAAGAGCTTGAAAAAGAATCGATCGAGTTGCGCTTCAGGCAGCGGATAGGTGCCTTCGAGCTCGATGGGATTTTGCGTTGCCAGAACCATAAAGGGCGATTCGAGAATGTGCGATTCCCCGAATACGGTCACTTGTCGTTCTTCCATTGCTTCCAGGACGGCGGACTGGGTCTTTGGTGTCGCACGATTGATCTCATCGGCGAGGACCACATGCGCGAAAATTGGCCCCTTCTTGAACTGAAATTCCCTCCGGCCGATGTTTTCCGTGAGCACTTCGGTACCGACGATATCCGACGGCATCAAGTCCGGCGTGAATTGAATACGTTTGAACGACATCCCTAGGGCATGGCTCAAGGATTTGACGAGCAGAGTCTTACCCAGACCCGGTACACCTTCCAGCAGCACATGACCTCCAGCGAAGAACGCGATTAGCACTTTGCGAATTAGATCCCCATGGCCGACGATGACCTTTTGCACCTCCGTTTCGAGTCGTTGAAATGTTTCCTGAAACTGCTCCGGCTCCATCACACTCCCTTTCTTCCTCAACGAATAATGCCGCGGTATTCGATCGGCACTTGCTGCTTCTCCGTCGGCGCATTGGGCACATGAGCGGGCAGCGGAGCATTGCTCACCGGAACCTGCGGGCGAGCACGGATGCCTTTCGATTCTTTTGCCGCGCGACTTTCGCCTTTTGCGTCCGCCGCCACTTCCTCGGGCAATTGCACCGTCACGTAACGGGCACCTCGGAGGCCTTCTTTGCCCTCGCCGGCCTTATAAAAACGCTCCGCGGGCGGCGCGCCTTGCGGCGGCTCCTCGGAAGCATGATCTTTGCCAGCCCCTTCCTTTGAAGCGCCGTCGCTCTTGCCGGTTTTCTCTTTGCTCTGGTCGTTAGCCGGCTGTTTCGTATCAGACTGATTACCTTTGGCGTCGGCGCCCTGCTGGTTCTTGTCTTGACCCGGCTCTTTCGGATTTCCTTGTGCAGAATCACCCATTTGCATGTCTTTGCTCGGTTGCGCCCTCGAGTCGCTTTTGCTCTCGCCATCGCCTCCTTGACTTTGCTTGCTGTCACCCTGCCCCTTTTGTGGCAAATTGCTTTGAATACCGCCACTGCCTTTTTGTTGATCTTTTTGTTGGTCCTGTCCGCTCGCCGACTGCTCCTGTTCCACCCCCTTCATCGTGCTCGCCGCTTGGCTCAGTAGATCGCGGTTTTCCTGTTGTTCCTCTTTTTTCTGCTGCTCAACGACCTTCTTTTCCATTTCTTGCGTCAAGGTTTGCTTTTCTTCCCGGGGAATCTTTGGATCCTCGAGTTTCGCCGCGAGCGCTTTTAAATCTTGGGCCAGTCTGTTGAGCCCCGGTTTTTGTGCCATCTGTTCGGCCAAACCGCGAAGCCGCTGGTGAACCGGCAACGACCGAGTGCCCGGCTCAACCAGAGGCAACAGAACATGCATGAGAATTACAGCGAGGAGCGAAAGTCCGACAGACCAGAAGGCAGATCGTTTGAGCTGGTAGGGAAAATCGCGTTTCAGCTCGACCCGTTCCCCGAAGCTGGCGGTTTCATAACGCAGCCGGGCCATGAACGACGCCGAACAGTGCGCCTGGTCGATGGTGGCCATTGTCAGAAAATGGTCCTGCGCCCGCGCTCGCTGATCGACGAGTTGTGCTGCGGATGAAACACTGGGGATTAATGGCCGATAGCGCAGCATGACGGCGAGCATTGCGCACCCAATAGCGACGGCAATAATAAGGATCGCGGTGAGCTCGCTCAGCCAAGCCGCTTGTGAGAGCGAGGTAATGATGTAGATGGACGCCAGCACCGGGGGAAGATAAATCAAAACTGAATCCCAAAGCGCATGGTGGCTCAGTTGGGCGATCAGCCGACTGACGAGATTTTCAGGTCGATCGCGATCTTGAAAGCGGGAAGTCACCTGCATTGCCGACGATTATACCATGTTGGTGGGAGACTCTTAAGCGTCGCACCAACCGGATACTCCTTTGACGCCGCGCGGCATCAAATGCATCGAGGCGAGACAGGCACCTTTCTAGCGCCAGGATCGACCAAGTTTCGAACCGACGAAGCAAGCCGCGTCCGCTTGACGTGGGCAAGTCGTGACGATTCAGACCCTATCTTCGAGCCTGTCGATTTCTTTCCGCAGCGTGTGTGAAGGCAAGCCAATGGTAATTAACGCGCCGTCAACTTAGAACGCGAGGATGCCGGCTCGCGTACCGGTTGGTAGACTTTGACCGCTTGATTGTGCGCCTCGACGGTTTCCGAAAACAGATGCGAGCCGTCGTTCTTAGATACGAAATAAAGGAACGGCACATCCGCCGGGTGACTCGCGGCCCGGATCGAAGATAAACTCGGATTGCAAATCGGTCCTGGAGGAAGGGCCGCGATCCGATAAGTATTATAGGCATTTAACTCGTTGAGGTCCTTACGCGTCAAGTTGCCATTGAATTCCTTGATGCCGTAAATCACGGTAGGATCACTTTGCAAGGGCATTTGGCGTCTCAGACGATTGTAAAAGACCGCTGAAACCAACGGCCGCTCCACCTCAACTCCGGTTTCCTTCTCGATAATTGAAGCTAGGGTCAGGATTTCATGGGGCGTCAATTGAATCGCGGCGTCCCGCCGGGCCAGAAGCGGTTGCGACGCCTTGCGGAACTGCTCCGCCATCGTGACGATGATATCTCTTTCCGGCGTCGCGGGAGTGAAGTGGTACGTGCTTGGAAACAGATAACCTTCAATGCCTTTGTCTTGCAAGCCAAGGGTCGCCAGCAGATTCGGATTGGCAGCCTCGGAGAGAAATTTCTCCTTGTTCGCAATCTGCATCTTTTCGAGCAGCGTCGCGATTTCTTTGACAGTCATCCCTTCCGGAATCGTGACCGTTTGAAAGATCCCTTTGCCGTTTACCAGACGGTCCAAAACTTCCCGTGGCGGCACGCCGGTCTCAAAACGATAAAGTCCTGGATGGATTTTCTTTTCAGCGCCGCTGAAGCGGGCCCATAGCGAAAAATAAAATCCGTTCGAAATGATTTTTTGGTCGCGCAGTTTGCGCACCACGGTCGCCAGCGATTCACCCTGTTCGACCCGAACTTCGGCCCGCTGCAAGGGATCGGCAGGCACAGAAAGGAAAATATTATGGAGCAACATACCGGCCGACAGAACGACAAAAGCGGCCGAGCAAAGGAAGACGAGGAATAAAGTTTTCACGTATGGGGTTGCAATTGGGGAGTTCGGAGTAACCCGGTCATTGAGCATCAGCGGCCCATTAATTTTCCGTAAGGTTGACCTTCATCCATCCTTCGACTTGACGCACGAAACCGGCAAATGGATCTTCTCCCGGCGCCGCTGCGAAGTAAGCCTTCCGCGTATAGTCGAGGGCACCGGAGTAGTACTCGAACTTTTTTGAAAGCTCTTGATATAGGAAGTAACCGGTTCGGTACAGCGACAAATCGAGTTCTGAGACGGTCCAGTAGGAACGGCTGCCCTCCTGAATATAATAATCAAGCGAGCCCGTTCCTTCGACGTGCTTACGAAACATCCCGCTCATGAACAACGCATAATCACCCACGTACTTGCGTAAGGACCGTTCTTTAAGAACATCCGTTTCACCAGAATGCGTCAGAGAATGCTGCGCCAATATTTCCACCACGCTGTCCATTTTTCCACCGGCCCGGCCGCGAAA
Source organism: Binatia bacterium (assembly GCA_036505755.1). Taxonomy (GTDB): domain Bacteria; phylum Desulfobacterota; class Binatia; order UBA9968; family UBA9968; genus DP-20. The sequence goes on from DASXSW010000109.1 coordinate 10,880, forward strand.
CTTATAAAGATTATCCGCTCGGGCAAACTCCACTAGGACATCAGCCACATAGCCGGCAACCGTGGCGTCGTATATTCCCAGTTGCCAAAAACTTTGGCGAACGACTTTGAGAAAAAAGCCGTGCAAACGGTTGTCGGACGGTCTATCTTCCATCGTTACATAGAAATGATAGCAAAGTTGCGATTGGGTGAAAAGGTTCTTTTTCTCGGATTTATTTTCGCGGAAACAATCGATTTCAATGGGCCAAGATCGACACTGGCCATTTTCCTAATCGACGCTATAATACCGCCAATCTTAGGATGTTTTAGCTCATTTCGAAAGGAGGCAGTATGGCCAGAGACCCCAAGGAAGACTTTTTCCGACTCGATGGCGCTTGGGCATCCTTTGAGCTCATGTCGATTCGCAAACGGGAGGATTATTTGAAGCCGTTTCGCGTCCTGCGCTGCAAGATCGACGACCAGGTCGACTTTCAAGTTAACGCGTCCGTGCAAAGTACCACGGAAGCGACAGTTTTAATCGAAATCTTCGGTGAAGAGGAACTTGTCGCGGCCAGCGGCCGCGGTCCCGTGCATGCCGTCGACAATGCCATGCGCAAGATCTTGGAAAAGCACTACCCGCAGCTCTCCGAGGTTCGCCTCGAAGAGTTTGATGTCCGTTTGCTGCACGGGGCAGCCGAAGATGACGATGAACAAGGTGCGGCCGCTTTGGTTCGCGTGCTAACCATTTTCTCGGACGGACAAGAGAGGTGGGGAACCGTCGGCGTCGCCGTTGACATTCTCCAGGCCAGCGTCGAGTGTATCATTGATGGACTCGAGTGGAAGCTTCGCGGCGAACACAAACACTGACGAAGCCTCGGCACGTCTTTCTGATGACGGTCACCGACATTATGCCGGCGTGGCCGACGCCTCTTCGTCAACTCCTGTTGACCCTACCGGACATTTTCCGCTCGTTATCCATCGTTGCGTTAGCTGCATTGTTAACCGCGTGTAGGATGGAAGCCAATTTCATCTTTTATCCCAGCGCGACCATCGAGCATACGCCCCGACAAGTTGGACTCGAGTTTGAAGACGTGTTTTTCGCGACCCGAGATGGCGTCCGTCTCAATGGTTGGTTCATCCCGCATCGCCAAGCTCGATCCACCCTGGTTTGGTTTCATGGCAACGCCGGCAACATTAGCCATCGCGTCGAGAATATCAAACTCCTGCACGATAAGGTGAAAATAAATATCTTTATCTTTGACTATCGTGGCTACGGGCGGAGCGAAGGGCACGTTTCTGAGGAAGGCACATACCTTGACGGCGAGGCTGCACTCGACTATGTCCGAGAACGACTCGACGTGGAACGGAAAAAAATCGTTCTATTTGGGCGTTCTCTGGGCGCGGCTGTCGCAGCTGAAATGGCTAACCGATATGATAGCCAAGGACTGATTTTAGAAAGTCCGTTTGTGTCAATCCGCGAGATGGCGCGCGTCGTCTTTCCCTTGCTACCGATCGGACCGCTACTTCAGACCCGCTATGACGTTCGGGAAAAGATCCGGAAAATTAAAACGCCGCTGTTGGTGCTGCACGGTGACCGAGATGAGATCGTGCCGTTCGCCCAAGGCAAGACGGTTTTCGATGCCGCGCCCGAGCCAAAAAAATTCTTCACGATTGCCGGCGCGCAGCACAACGATACCTATCTTGTTGGCGGCGACTCCTATTTTCAGCAGCTGCAGATTTTTATTGATTGGGCAGCTTCAATCCAGCGCTGACGCGCTCACGGATCTGGGGGCCGCGCGCGTTCCTAATCTAACGGTCGCACCGAGCTGCCGCCGTAAGGCACGTAAGCATTCCTCACATACTGCAACAGCATACGCTGGGTATTGAAGAAAGAACCATTGAGCGCAATCGCGGAGCGCATGATCTGAGCGAACTTGTCAGGCTCTTTGTAGTAGAGCGGCAGGATCACCCGCTCGAGCTTTTCATAAAGCGAGGCAGCCTCTGCAGTGGAATCGTTTTCCGGTCCGCCGGCATCACCAATCGACCAACCGGTCACGCCTTCGACATGGCCTTCGATCCACCACCCGTCGAGAACGCTGAAGCTCGGCACGCCATTGAGTGCCGCCTTCATGCCGCTTGTGCCCGAAGCTTCTTGGGGTCGGAGCGGCGTATTCAGCCAAACGTCGACACCGGAACAAAGCAGCCTACCTAAGGCCATATCATAGTTTTCCAAGTAAACGACGCGGACATCGTCTGCCAGCGCCGCGCCCGCCTCGAAAATTCTGCGAATGATGGTCTTGCCACCTTCGTCGCGCGGGTGGGCTTTGCCCGCGTAGATGAGTTGTATGGGGCCGGCTTGGCGAGCGATCTGTTGGAGTCGTTCGACATCCGTAAAAAGTAAATCGCCGCGTTTGTATCCAGTGGCCCGGCGAGCAAAACCGAGGGTAAAAACCTTCTCGTCCAGTTGGATTCCAGTGAGCCAACGAACCTGCTGTAGCAAGTCCTTTTTAGCCTTCCCATGGGCTCGGCGAATTTCGCTCAACGGTATACCGACGGCGTAACGCAGATAAAAATTGTCATGTCGCCATTCCGGTAAGAGGCGGTCGTACACCGCAGCGAACGGCGCGCTGGTCCACGTGGTCGCATGCACGCCGTTAGTAATCGCGCTGATCCTGTAATTTGGAAACATGGCGCGCGAAACCTCGCCATGACGCATAGAGACGCCATTGACAAAACCGGAAAACCGGAGTGCCAGCTCGGTCATGTTGAGAGAACCGTCCATAAGCTGCAGCTGGGCTAACGCGGTGGCGCGGGTTTTTCCGAGCACATGGTAAACCAGATCGCTAGGGAACCGGTCATGCCCGGCCGGCACCGGCGTATGTGTCGTAAAGACACATTGACGGCGTACTGATTCGACTTCGATCTCTGAAAAGCGCCGTTCCGATCGTGTCTCCGCCTGCTCCTCCATGAGCGCGAGCGTTGCCAAAGCGGAATGTCCTTCGTTCATATGAAAAACCCGAATATCGGAGTAGCCGAGCGCCCGCAGCATGGCGACGCCCCCCAATCCGAGAATCGCTTCTTGGCACAACCGATAGCGCTCATCGCCGCCAAAGAGAAAATCCGTAAGTCCTCGATCAGGTGACTCGTTTTCCGGCAAGTCGGTGTCCAACAAAAATAACGGCACTGAGTGGCCTGTAATCCCTGTGAAAGTGTATTGCCAGGCTCGAACCTGCACGTGTCGGCCCTCGATGGGCACGGACACCCTCGGCGATAAAGATTGGAGATGTTCCTCGGGCGACCACTTTGCTGGGCTTTCAAGCTGGTTACCACGGGAATCGAGCCGCTGGTCGAAGTAACCTTTACGGTGTACCAGCGAAACCGCAACCATCGGAATCTCCAGATCAGCCGCTGAGCGCAGCATATCACCGGCCAAAACTCCCAATCCGCCGCTATAGGTCGGAATTTTTGAATCCACTGCTACATCCATGGAAAAATAGGCGACGGTCCGAACATTGGGCAAGACGTTGTTCATAACGGCACTTATTTGACGAATTTAAGAATCAGTTGATAGACGAGTTGGCGGTCGAAATCGGAGCAGTAAGGATCCCTGAAGTACGTAAAGTTTCCCGTTTCATAGCA
>DASXSW010000110.1:0-10010 GCA_036505755.1 Binatia bacterium
TGGTCAGACCTTCTATGAAGGCCCTGAGGATGTTCACGTCGTCGGGCGAAACGCTAGCCAAACCAAACCGGCGAAATTCGTCGTGTTCTTCGTGAAGGACAAAGGCGCCCCGGTGCTGGTACCCACCAAATAGAAACCAAAACAACTACTCGCAAATCCAATGATGGGCCGGCCGTTACTTACCGCGCCGGACAGAACTTTCCCGAGATGCCTGGTGACCGGCACACTCTTGATGAGAATGCGAGCAAGACCGAACCCGCCAAGCTGCTGGGCCGTGTTCGTGGTCGACACGGACGAAAAGGAACTGTTAACGCCGCTCAAGTAAACCAGCCCCAAGCATCATTAGACAGGATTAACAGGATTCTGCAGGAGTGGGTCTCGTAGAAGAAGGACGCCCAGAAGTCCGCGGTGAAGAAGGCGAAACCAAAGAAGTAACCCTGGCGAATGCCTTCAGCCGCCTGCTTGCGAGCCGGCGCACTTCTGCGTCACACTTTGCAAAGTATGACACACTCGTTTATCGAACCGCGAGACGGGCTAAAACACGACCCAATGGATGCGTCTGATTCCTGACCGTAAATGCCTTCCTCTCGTTCTCGACAAAGCCTCGTGCCTCCAGTTTCGCGAGATGCCGGGCGAGCGCTCGCGCCGGCATCTTAGTTGCCGCTTGGAGTTTAGCAGATGAATCCGCGCCATTCGTTACGGCGCGAAACACCTCAATTCGTCGCGGATGTGTGAAGCCCGTGGCCAGTTTGAAGATCGCTTCGATCGGCTGCGCTCTCCGCCGGAAGACCCAGTGCAGTGCTTTGACAATTTCCCCGGCCGCACCTTCGCTCGTGCCCGCAGCCGCCCGGTATTCCACGCGCCGCCCCATGCGTCGACAAGTCACCAACCCGCGCGCTTCCAAAGCGCGCAAGTATTGACTGGCTGCTGGCATCGACAAGCTCATGCGGTCGGCGACGGCGGATACGGTCTGGTTTGGCTGCCGGATCAGGAGAGCGAGTATCTGCAAGCGTTTGCGGTTCGCCAGAACACGGCACGTGCGCCAAAGCGTCGGCTGACTAGAAGGCGACATGGCTGGAACCATCTGTCCACACTTTGCAAAGTATGACCAATTGGTCAACGCTGGTTCACCAGCGAATACAAGAAGAGCGGCAAGAAGCTCGACATGGGGAAAGGTTGCGTCCGCTTCAAAAAGTTGGAGGACCTGGCTCTCGACGTGGTCGGCCGCACCGTTGCGCGCGTGTCCGCGGAGGAGCACATGGCCAATTACCGGGCGGCGAGGGCGCTCTTGGGCAAGGGAAACTCCGAAAGGGTTCGCGAGCGGGGGTAGCAGCGCAAAGAAGGGCGCCAGGAAGTCCGCGGTGAAGAAGGCGAAACCAAAGAAGTGACCTTCTTTTTCGAAATGTGAGACCACAGTGTGCCTCGAACGCTTGTTGGAAATAGGCCACGAGTAATCCTGCGTAGAACGAAGCGAGTAGCACCCTTGTTGGAAACACGAAACTCAACCGGCGTACCAACCACACCCAAGATCGACAATCACTTTCGTGAGTGCTCCCAAACGCCAAGCCAGTCATCGATATCTACAGTCGAGTAATATCCCACCAAGTGTCACCTCGGGATGCCGATCGACCGTAGCTCTTGCGAACTCTCGCAATTCGCCTTTTCCATCTTCTAAGGTCGTACTAGTTAGTTTATTCCGAGGTGATCGCCATGCGTCGCATACAAACCAACCCACAACATAGAGCCCGTATCTCAAACCATGAGGCAGCAAGTATTTCTGTACTAATTGATCTTCGATATCGTCGCGGACATGAGGGTTCCAACATCCCTTAACTTCAGCAACAACGGTTAACGGATCGGTAGGCCCGCTGTCGCCTGCTGGCACGGCCTTGATCCAAACGTCTGTTTTCTGGCGTTTCTCAATTTGAACTTCTCGCCCAACAATGACGCCTCGTGTTTCCAAATCATCGCGAAACCACCGCGCCAACTCGTCAGAAAGATCCTCCTCATCTTTCGGTTTGAAATTGGTCCGCTGGTTTCCCTTCTTAGACCATCGCCATAACCGCTCAAAAGCAGGAAGTTCCTGATTTGTATAGTAAACCTCGAATCGGTGTAGCGATTCGACAATGACATCGAACAAGTCAGCATCCGTTGACAGGAATCTACTTTCTGATCGCGCGAGAAACTTGTTCAGCTCATCTGGCGAGGGTGGTTTCCAATGAGTGCGTCTTCGCGTATTCAAATGGTCGCGATATCGCCACATGAACACGATCTTCTCGTTTTCAAACTTTGCGGCGAGGCGTAGGAGGGCTTCGCCTGCTTCCGGGTCAGTACATGCAGTCAGTGCATCGCTCACCTTTCGTCGATAATCAGCGACTGCTTGTCGAGGCGTGACCGCTCCGTGCATTCGTTCGACTTCCGCATCTGGTGGGAACAACGAATAGAGCAGATCTGCGAGCATCTCATATTGAGTTGCACTTAGCTGCAATGGGTGCTTGCGAGCTTCGAACTCAAGATTAGAAGCGACTGATAACATGACTTTTTTCGCGAGTTCTTCATCATTAATAATCTGCGGCCAGACTAGGTCCCACGTTTGTTCTGGCGCCAACGCGAACGCAACCGCAAGCAGCGTTACTCTCGCCTCTTCGGTGAATTTTTGAGCCCTTGGCAAGATGCGCGACATCCACGCCTCAAAAGCCGCGCGGTCATTCTCGAATAAAAAGCAGAGCGAAGAGATTATTGTCTCTCTATTCGTCACATGGGACAACACGAACACTCCCAACATCGAGCTAAGGCGAATATTCCAGCAACGCGCAAAAGCCCGCCATGCGAAAATGTGTCCGTGCCGCTTGTGATTTTCATCGGCTTCTCTGAGGAGACCACTAACAGTTCTCTCGGGTTTTAGCTCATACGCCAGCGCCACTACTTGCTGATGATAATCTTCTCCGTTGTGAAAGCGTCCGACGATGGCGTCGACCCACTTTTCGCCAACCGCCGTTCGCAAACTGGCGTCTTGCTCGATTTCGTCGCGGAGCAGACAAATAGCGGCATAGCCCGGGTCGGAAAAATTTGTCCGTTTTCTTAAAACTTCGTAACCGTCACTATGCCGAAGCAGAAATTCTCTCGCAGCGCTTCTTATAGCTGATCGCTTTTTTTCATCTGATTTCTGCCAGCCATGTCTCTCAGTGACATCATGATGAGGAAATGCGGGATAAAGTGCTTGCCCTTCTTCAAGGGAGAGGTACCAGGTGAGATTTTTCCAGCGCCAATAATCTCCTTGCGAAATCTTTCCCAGCTCTTCCCCGATCAAACGCGGTATATCCGGCAACGTTTGCTTTTTTCTAAAGCGTCGCCGACGCCGTTCATCCCAGAGATGCTGCGCTTTCGCGTGGCGCGCTATCGGCTCGTCCAGCTGCCATGCTCTTAGCCATTCAAATTGAGTAGCGAGCTCCGGCACTTCACCGACAGCTTGAAGAAAACGATCCCAGCACTTGGTTACATTGTCGGGGTAGGCAAGCCGACGAACGCAATGAATCCAGAAGGGAAGGCGTTCTGCCGGAATTGTTGAAAGCTGCTCTAGAACCCACTCGAGATCGCTAGGTTCGACTAATGAGAATGTATCAAAGAGAAGACGTCCGACGTCTTCATCCGTCGTATCTGGATCTAGAAGAACGGCTGAGGCAAACTCACGGCGCACATTGTCGTTGTTCCATAATTCGACTAGTTCCTTGGCTTCCTCGCCTCCCCTAGGATGTTCGAAATGCCGCCGCTTCTCACGCCAAAGTCGAACGGCACCTTCGCGAACTTCCGGGGTCTGTAGATTGGAAAGAGCGAGGCAAAGGCTTTTATGCGCTAACGCACAAAACGGACTCAATGTGTCGAAGCAATGCGGAATGGAATGCAAGAATTGCAATAGTTCCGGCAAGTCTTCGACCGTGACGCTGTTGCCGGCATGGTAGTGCAAAAACATCCAATATCCGCCGTGGAAACGGTCATTTTTCGGCGGCTGCATCCAGGGTAAGGCTTCAGCGATACTCCAATGTGTTGGAACTAATCGCTCCAGAGCATAAGCCTTCAGTTGATCATCCGGATCAGAACCACATTCACCTCTGGCAAGCGGCTCTAGCGCATCAAGACTTTCATCGCGCAATGTTTGCTTTAGCACGCGAGCCGCACCTTCTTTCACCTGCTGATCGACATTCGAGTCGTGCAGCATCGCTAGCAATTGGTCGTTCAATTCAGCGACCCCGCATTCCTCTGCTATTTCGAGCGCGAGACGCCGAACAATAATATTGAGAGAACCATCATTAATATATGGCCAAAGTTGCTGAGCTAAGCCGTCATGACCCAAAGTCGAAAAGAAATGGCGAAGGCCAATGTCATCGAAAAGCTCCAGTCCTTTTGCCTTCTCAAGTACCGCTTCCACGACATCATGCTTTCTGCTTCCTTGGATACGCGTGATATCACTGCGCAGAAGGACCTCTGGATCGACCCGAAGCAAATGTTGAAGAAAACCGTCGTTAGTACCGGCGAGCCATGCCGCCGTTTCAGCGAGTTGAGGAATGACGTGTTCTTGTTGACCGTCAACTCGGCAGAATAACTCACGAAGCTGGATCAGAGGTAACTCTTCAACTTGTCGTGCAGCCAAACATTCTGCGAATGTTTGATGCGTGAATCCAAATCGTTGCTCGCCTCGCGAGGAAAACAACGCCGTGCACAATGAAGCGCGCAAAAGATCAATACTAAGCGATGTGGGAACACTCGATCCTTCGAGGAAAGACACCAAATGCAAATCACGATTAGCGGCAGCGGCGTCACGGTCTCCAAGTGAAATCGCCGATCGACCGCTCAAGATCAACATTGCCGCGAGATACGCTGCGCCATCACGGAGCTGATCTGCTGTAAAAACTCTACGCTCCGACGAGGATTGATTTTGTTCCGCCCGTTCCGGGTCGGGTTCATCGCACAGATCGCGAATCCCGCGTTCGTAAATTTCCCGGTGCGTTCCGCGTAATTCACTGCTGTCTCTGAACTGTCGCAACAGAAAGAAAAGAGTCGTGGGCCGTGAAGCTAAAGTGACAACGTTTTTCTGATATACCTGTTCGAGAAAATCCTTCGGAGCGATCTGTCTAGATGATGCTGCTAATTCAGCGTCTTCTCTTCGCAACGGACATAACTCCCAGAAGCTTCCAGTTGTATTGGTATCCCAGAGACTAAGAAGTTTGTTGCCTGCCGCTGTCGGCCAATCAGCGGTTCGACACGCGACAACTAATTGTAGTCTCTCAATAGGACTTCGTCGTAGGTCGGAGGTAAGAAAAGACAGAAAGTCTTTGATCTTAACTAAGCCCTCGTCCAAGCCATCCAAGACGAGCGAAATGGTTTGGTTACCAGCGAGCCAGGATTTCCAATGCGAGGAATCGAAAACGCGACGAGTAAAAACGGCTGAATCCGGGATATCGCGAAATCGAACCCAGATCGTGGTTGCATCTCCCCCAGCATCGTGATCGATACCGGGAAACGCTTGTTCTAGAGCAACGCTCTTGCCTAGTCCCGGCTCGCCTGATAAGACCAAGCATTTTTGACTTAGGATGGTATCGAGATGTTGCGCGACCGTGTGATTCCGATTCCACTCGCTATCTGGATCATCAAGAAATCCATCCCCGTACATGCCACACGAGATTTCCGCGCCAAGGGGAACCCAGAATCGTTTCCACGGGATTATCACTGGCTAACTTAGCACGTAAAAAAAGCGACCTCATCCAAGTCGCGAATTACGATGTTCCAACGAGCCACCAATCAGCCACGACAGCGAAGCCTTTTGCGCGAACACGTCCCTAAATGATCGTTCATCTCGTCGACGGCACCTACGAACTCTTCCGTCACTTTTACGGCTTGCGCCGGTTTACCAAAGGCAAGGACCGGCCCTACGGCGCGGTCATCGGCGTGTTGCAAACCGTTCTCCAAATGATCGAGAACGGCGACACTTATCTCGGCGTAGCCACCGACCACGTGATCGAGTCGTTTCGCAATCGGCTTTGGCCGGACTACAAGACTGGCGCCGGCATCGAGCCCGCGCTGCTCGCGCAATTCCATCCGCTCGAGGAGGCGCTCGCGGCGATGGGCGTTGTCGTCTGGCCAATGATCGAGCTCGAAGCCGATGATGCGCTCGCTTCGGCCGCGCATCTCGCGTCGAAGGACAAAAAGGTCGAGAAAGTCGCCATCTGGACGCCCGATAAGGATCTGGCGCAATGCGTGCGAGGTACGCGCGTGGTGCAGATCGACGGCCGGCGCAAAACGATTCGCGATGCCGCCGGGATACGCGAAAAGTTCGGTGTCGATCCGCCACTCATTCCGGACCTGCTCGCGCTCGTGGGCGATGCGGCCGACGGCTACCCCGGCATTCCTGGGATCGGCGCCAGGACCGCCGTCCAGCTTTTGAACACCTACGGTCCGATCGAAAACTTTCCGCCAAACGTTCTCGGCAAACAGCGCAAGCTCGCGCTGCTCTTCAAGAAGCTCGCGACGCTGCGTACCGATGCGCCCCTCTTTAAGAAGGTCGAGACGCTGCGCTGGCGCGGTGCGACGCCGGGATTCGCGGCCTGGGCGGATCGGATGAAAGCGCCGCGGCTACTCGAGCGTTGCGAAAAGGCTGCGTCGGCACTGTAGAGGTCCTTGTGCCAAGCACCTGTTCGGCGGTTAGGCGCTTGGCACAAGCGCCTCTACATCTCAGTGAGCTGAGGGTCAGAGCTTACTATCGACACAAACGCGAGGCTGCAGGTCGCGAGTTGTCGGTTAATCGTTAACGGTTTAATCAGCGTCGCAAATCGAGCACGAGAAAGTAGAGAGAAGTCGAAATCGTGAGAACCAGGTGAGAGCTCGTTCCGAAGAGGCGCAAGCTGAGTGAACGCCCGGCCCAGCCTGGTTCGTCTGAAACAGCATAAATCAGAATTTACTTTCATTCGCGCTCTGTATAATCGCATATGGTTCAAATTCAGTTCACACCTTTTCCTGAATTAGCAACAGCAAGATTCCGGCTTCGCCAACTGATGAAAGATGACGAGAATGAAATCTTTGCACTCCGGTCTGATGACTTCATCAATCAATACCTCGACCGCCCGAAAGCGAATACGCTTGATGATGCGCGAAACTTCATCAGCAAAATCACTAACGGTATTGCAAAGAATGAAGCGATATTCTGGGTGGTGACACCAAAAGATGAAGCAAGGTTTCTCGGAACAATTTGCCTGTGGAAAATTTCAAGAGAGGAAGCGAAGGCTGAGATCGGCTTTGAATTGCTTCCGGAAAATCACGGCAAAGGGATTATGCAGGAAGTAATTCCGGAGGTCATCCGATTTGCGCTGGAGGAGATGAGACTCCATTCGATTGAAGCGGAACTGAGTCCGCGAAATGTGAAGTCAGTAAAGCTTCTGGAGAAGAATGGTTTTACGATCAAAACGGAGTTCAACAATGTCAATCCTGATTCGGTGATCTATGCTTTGGAGAATACCGGCCGGGAAAAGGATAGGTAGTTACTTTTTTCAATCTCTTACGATTACCTCGTCCTCGCCACCGGCATTCAATACAACTACTTCGGACACGATGAGTGGCGACGCGTGGCACCCGGGCTCGAATCGCTGGATGACGCGGACCTGATTCGCGGCAACGAGGGGAGCTGAGGGTCAGAGCTTACTATCGACACAAACGCGAGGCTGTAGGAAACGAGGTTTACGGCTAACAAACAACCATTTCACTGGCGGCTACGCTGAATACCGTTACACACACTGGGAGGCGCTCCTCACCAAGCGCGGCAAGATCGTGTTGAGTGTAAACGCGTAACACTTGGGACCCCGAAATGACTGATGACGAGAAAACGCATTCTTACAAAAAGGAAACATCTTTGACACAGCCCCGGGTCGTCATAGTCGGCGGCGGTTTTGGCGGACTCTGCGCAGCACGCGCGTTAGTCGGCGCTCCCGTCAACGTGACGCTGATCGACAAGCGCAACTACCATCTCTTCCGTCCCATGCTCGACCAGGTGGCAACCGGCTTGTTATCGGCCGACCAAATTTCCCGGCCGCTGCGATCGATCTTGAGCCGACAGGCCAATGTAGAGGTACTGATGGACGAAGTCAGCGGCGTCGATACGGACAAGCGCCTGGTTCGTCTGAAACAGCATTTAATCTCTTACGATTACCTCGTCCTCGCCACCGGCATTCAATACAACTACTTCGGACACGATGAGTGGCGGCGCGTGGCGCCCGGGCTCGAATCGCTGGATGACGCCGACCTGATTCGCGGCAAGATCCTGCTTGCATTCGAGCGGGCCGAGGAGATGGCTGCGCTCGATCACGCCGATGCCGAGGGAATACGGCAACTGCTCACCTTCGTGCTGGTCGGCGCGGGCACGGTGGGCGTGGAGATGGCGAGCACCCTGGCGGAGATGTCGCGGATGGCGTTGGCGCATGACTTTCGTCACATCGATCCGCGCGACGCGCAGATCCTCCTGTACGAGGCGGCACCGCGCGTGCTTCCGACATTTCCTGAAGATCTGTCGGCGAAGGCGCAGCGTCATCTCGAGAGCCTGGGCGTGAAGATTTACACGAACACGCGAGTGACGAGTGTGGATGCCGACGGAATCGTGGCGGGCGGTCAGCGCGTTCGGTCGAGCACGGTGCTGTGGGGAGCCGGAGTGCTAGCCTCACCAGCGGGTCACTGGTTAGGCGCGGCGATGGATAAGTCGGGGAAAATTATCGTCGGCTCCGACCTGTCAGTGCCGGGTCATCCTGAGATTTTTGCAATTGGCGACACGGCGCACGTCGTTGCGCTTTTTTCTCGGAATTTGCTGGGGATCAAATCCAAAGAGCCGATGGTCATGCCGGGCGTTGCGCAGCCTGCCATTCAAGCAGGAAGATACGTGGCAGCTCTGATTCGACGACGGGTGGCGGGACAGCCGCCGCCGGCGCCCTTCTGGTACTGGGACAAAGGCGATCTCGCGATCGCGGGGCGTACGTACGCGCTCGCCGATCTTCGCATGCTCCGCTTCACCGGATTTCCGGCCTGGGTTGTCTGGGCGGTGGTGCACATCTATTTCCTGATCGGGTTCGCGAACCGGTTCTTCGTCATGCTACAATGGGTACTGGCGTTTCTGAGCAAACGTCGGCAGGTGCGCGTCTTTCCGGGACAAGAACGAGCCGCATCTCCGTGACGCGAAATAGGCTCATTGTATAATGTCTGACTTGTTACGTGTTATAGAAGGGCTGACCAGCATCCAGAGTAGCTCCGGTCCTAAGGAAACGATGGATCGATTAGAAGCCGAGATTAGGGCGACGGGCATGACGGTGTTTGCACGGATTGATCATGCTGCAGGCGCGGCGGAAGTCGGATTGACGTTGCGGCCAACCGAACTCATTATCTTCGGAAACGCCCGCGGCGGCACGCCACTTATTCAGTCGATCCAGACAGTCGGAATCGATTTGCCGTTAAAAATTCTTGTTTGGCAAGATTCAGCGGACAAGACATGGCTCTCGTATAACGAAGCCAGCTGGCTTGCGCGGCGACACAACGTGACAGGCGCAGAACCGGTCGTGAATAGCTTGGACGCTCTGCTTACCGCGATAGCGAAAAAAGCAACGGACAGTCGCTAGCGAGTTAAATGAGTATGGTTACCAAAAGAAAAACTACGCAAAAGCCCCGCAAATTTTTACCGGGCGACTGAATGACGCGATTCACCACACTATATGCGTTCCAGAATCTTAGAGATTTTCGTGCTGATTCTCGGTATTGGAGTGCTTGCCGCGGGAGTTCATGCTGAATCTAACGGCAACAACAGCCAGATAACCGCCGATCTTGCCTGGTCGGAGCTGATGGCAAGCATGGACAAGATGCACATGGCAATGGAAGCAGTTAAGCGGTCCGGCAACGCCGATGTCGATTTTGTCAGATTGATGGTTCCGCATCATCAGGCGGCTATCGACATGGCGAAAACACAGCTGCTGTATGGCAAAGATGCG
>DASXSW010000111.1:0-3826 GCA_036505755.1 Binatia bacterium
TTAACCGAGCGCTTTTACCGCGTCGACAAGGCGCGCTCGCGCGATCTCGGCGGCACGGGCCTAGGGCTGGCCATCGTCAAGCATATCGCTCAGGCACACAAGGCCGATTTGAAATTCGAAAGCCAGTTGAACAAAGGAACGACGGTTCGCGTTCGACTCCCCAGGGTTCCGGCCGAAGCAAGCCAAAAGACCATCTTGTTTCTGTGCACCGGAAACTCCTGCCGCAGCCAGATGGCCGAGGGGTTCGCGCGTCAGTTGGCTGCCAACCATTATCGAATTTTCAGCGCCGGCACCGCGCCGAAGGAAATTCATCCGTTCGCCGTGCAGGTGATGCAAGAAGCCGGCATCGATATCACGACGCAACGCTCAAAAGGATTGGAAAGTGTTCCGCTCGATAGCCTCGATCAGATTGTCACGCTGTGCGGCGAAGTCGACGAACAATGCCCGGTGCTGGAAAACCGGGTGGAACGGATTCACTGGTCGCTCGCCGACCCCGCCCTGGCGGTCGGAGACGAACAGCAGATCCTGGCCATTTTTCGCCAAGTGCGCGACGATATTGCCGGCCGGGTTAAAGCACTCCTTTCCTGATTTCACCTCGGCGCGGGTTGAAGCCGCGCCTGACGCGTGCTAAATTCCGTCGCGTCTACTTTTTCTAATTCTCAATTTCCACCAATATTTACAGTTCGGAGCGATCACGGTGAAATTTCAGTTCTTGCCAGCGGAAACGAGATTCTACGAATGGTTCGAGAAAGCCAGCGCCAACGTACTCGAAGCCGCCGAAGCGCTACAAGATCTGTTCGATCATTACGAACGGGTGGAAAGCAAAGTCGCTCGCATTACGGAATTGGAGCATCGCGGCGATTTTATCGTTCATGAAGTGATGAACCTTTTGATGCACACGCTGATCATCCCGCTAGACAGCGAGGATGTCGAGCGGCTCATATCCGCCCTGGATGACACCGTGGACAAGATCGAAGCGACCGCCGTACGGATGCTCATTTTTCGCATCGAAGCGCCGACAGAGACGGCACGGCAGATGGCTCATCTGATCCGCAGCGGCGCCAGCGAGCTTCATATGGCCATGCCGAACCTGCGAGAAAAGAAGAATTTTCGTTTGGTGACCGAGCACATAAAGGAAATCAATACGATCGAAAACAACGGCGATCTTCTGTTGCGCGAAGCGCTCGTGGATATCGTCAGCCACAAGGACGACTTGTTCAACTTGATTCGCTGGAAAGAGATCTACGAGATGCTCGAAGAAACCACCGATCGCATGGAAGACGTTGCCGACGTGCTGCAACGCGTGGTCATCAAAAATGGCTGACCCGGTTCTGGTTTTGACCGTTCTAATTGTCGCGATTGCGCTGGTTTTCGATTACGTAAATGGTTTTCACGATGCCGCGAATTCGATCGCGACCGTGGTTTCGACGCGGGTTTTGACTCCGCTTCAAGGCGTGACTTGGGCGGCATTTTGGAATTTCATCGCGGCCTTTACTTTTGGCACCGCCGTTGCCAAGACCGTCGGCAGCGGCCTTCTCGACGTACAGCAGGTCGATTCCTATGTAATTCTTGCCGCACTCCTCGGCGCGATCGCCTGGGATCTGATCACCTGGCACGCCGGTCTGCCGACGAGTTCTTCTCACGCGCTCATCGGCGCCTATGCCGGCGCAGGTATCGCTAAGGCCGGCTTGGGCATCATCATTCCCGCCGGATGGCTAAATACGCTGATATTCATCGTTCTGGCGCCTGTGCTCGGGATGGTGCTCGGAATGTTGAATCTGGTGGCGATACTCCATATCTTCAAGCATTCCACGCCGTCCAGCGTGGATCATCTTTTCAGGCGCGGCCAACTGATCTCGGCGGCGGCCTATAGCCTGGGCCATGGCACCAACGACGCACAAAAAACCATGGGGATCATCGCCGGTGCGCTGTTCACGGTTCCCGAATATCGTCATCTTGTCAGCGACGCTGCAGGAAAACTGTTAATTCCCTTCTGGATTGTCCTGCTCGCCCACGCGGCGATTGGCCTGGGCACTCTATCAGGCGGGTGGCGCATCGTTCACACCATGGGATCGAGAATCACGCGATTGCGGCCCATGAGCGGTTTCGCCGCGGAAGCGGCGGGAGCCATCACGCTCTTCAGCGCAGCGCACTGGGGTATTCCCGTGTCGACAACACACACGATTACCGGTGCCATCGTCGGGGTCGGCTCGCTTAGACGGATTCGTTCCGTGCGCTGGAACGTGGCCGGCCGGATTGTCTGGGCGTGGATTCTAACGATCCCGGCATCGGCCGCGATCGCTATGTTCTGCTGGCTCTTGATCAATACACTCAGAAAAATCTGATGACATCAGAAAAGCTGTAGAGCGGCGGGGAGAACGCGATATCGGGAAAGGACGGGTATGGAGTTAGATTTCCCGACGCCCTTCCAGCGCTTTTCCCAAAGTCACCGCGTCGATGTACTCGAGGTCTCCGCCCATCGGCAGCCCTCGTGCGATACGAGTGACCGAGACGCCCAAAGGTTTGATGACCTTGGAAAGATAGAGGGCCGTAGCTTCGCCGTCCATTGTCGGATTGGTCGCAACGATGACTTCTCGTACCACACCATTGCGCAAACGTTCGAGCAGTTCTTTGATTCGGAGCGCGTCAGGACCGACTCCGTCGAGTGGCGAAATCGTTCCATGCAATACATGGTACAGACCCCGATACTCTTGTGATTTCTCCACTGCGATCAGGTCGGAGGGTTCCTCGACGACACAGATTGTCTCTGCTGCGCGCTTGGGGTTGCGGCAAATCTCGCAGAGCGCGCCATCTTCGTCATGCGGATTGACTTCGCTAAAACCAAAACAGCGGCGGCACAGTCCGATTTCTTGTCTCAGTTTGGCGATACTATCGGCGAGACTTGAGATGTCATCCTTGCTGCTCTTCAACATGTGAAAAGCCAAGCGCGCCGCGGTTTTTTCGCCGATACCCGGAAGTTTGGATAACTCTTGCACCAATCGAGCGAGAGGCGCCGGATACGTGCTCATGGCACCACCTTGCCAAATTGGCCGTTACGGATCGCAAAAGTCATTGCCGACTCCGGTCAGCGGTCGATGCTTTGCGCTTCAATTCCACGGACTCCATCACGGCATCAAACCGGGAATTTTGAAGCCGCCGGTGAGTTTGCTCATTTCCGTGGACACCAACTCGCGCGCCTTGCGTGTACCGTCGTTCACCGCAGCGAGGATAAGATCTTCCAACATCTCCTTTTCGCTGCCGTTGATCACTGACGGCTCGATCTTGACGGCCACGAGATTGAACTGGCCGTTCACTGTCACTTGCACCATCCCGCCCCCCGCAGAGCCCTCCACGGTCTTTTGGCCCAGCTCTTCCTGGATTTTCGCCATCCGGGCCTGCATTTCTTGGGCTTGCTTTAGTAAATTGCCCATTCCGCCTATGCTTGCCATTTCCTTACCTCCTACTGATTAACCCCTACTGGGCTCGGCTTGGCCGAAGCATGAGACACTAGCCATCCCTGCGCATGTTACGAATCGAACCGCCGAAGATGCGTAAGGCCTCTTTGACCATTGGGCTTCGTTCTTCGGCTGCGTTCATCGGCCCAGGCATAATCATCTCGGGTGACTTTGGTGCGCTATCTGAACCCACGCTCGCGATCTGCAGCGCGACATCCTGGGCGAAGAACCGCTTGGCTAGGTCATTGAGTGTTGCGAGGTTATCGCGATCTTGTAAAAACGCCAGATGGTGACGCTCTGACACGCCGATTCGTAGCTGACCCGGTGGTAAAGTTAGCGCCGATCCTGAAGCCAGGTGCGATGCCAAAAAT
>DASXSW010000112.1:0-5028 GCA_036505755.1 Binatia bacterium
CACGCTGGCGTGCCGCTGCACCAAGGACCTAAGTTATCACGAAATGTTCGCGGCTCATTGCTGACTACACTCGAGGAGGCGATCACGCGAGTGGCTGAGATGTCCCAGGCGCAATTGCCGGAGCTGAGACGACGCGAACAAGGCGAGGCTCCAAGCGCCGAGTGCTTGAAACGGATTAACGCGCTGCGTGATCAATGCGCGCGCATCGCCAAAGAGCTGGGAATCGCCGCTTCGACTTTGGCGCCTAAAGCCGCGCTTGAGGCCATCGCCCGGAGCCGGCCTCGGACCGTCGATGAGATTATGAAAAGCGGGGGACTGTTGCGCTGGCAGGCGGAACTTGTGCAAGGGCACATCGATGAGGTCTACCTGGATAGCTTGTAACTTTATTGGATTTGTTTAGAAAACAACGCCCGTCTCTAGAACCTGCTCCTAGAAATGCGCCTCCGCTTTCAATAAGTTCATCATATCCCGTAAAACTTCCTTGGATTGTCGCACAAAATCTTTTCCACGAGACTCGGCGGAAGATCTTCGCGTGCTCTCATCTGCGTGACCAGATGAGTTTGCTCTGCGGGGTCGTTGTGACCGTAATCGGAGCCCGTGAGCAAATGGCCTTCGCCGGTGTATTTGATTAGGTAGGGAATATCTTCGTCGGCTTCGCAGGCGACGAAGAAACGGCAGTCGTCGAAAAGATCGGCGGGGGATTGCCATGATGCTTTCCAGCGTTTGGTGTTGTCGCGCCGTAGTTTGTGGATCAAGTACGGGATCCAACTCGCAGAGGCTTCGATGAAGCCAAAGCGCAGTTTCGGAAACATGTCGGGAATCTGATTCAGCACGAGATCGCGAAACGCGTGCAGCGGTGGGAAGCCGGAGTGAGACCATTGCCGATTGCGTTCGAGATCAAACATCGCGGTGACGGCCGGGGTTCCGGAGCCGGTGTGAATGCAGATCGGTAGATCGAGCTCCATCGCCGTTTGATACACCGGGAAGAAGTACGGGTTGTCCAACGTCAAGTTGCCTTCCATGCCGCGAAAAAATACGCCGACGGCGCCGTTTTGCTTGGCCCACTTCAACTCTTTCACGGATTCCTCGATGCAGCGCAACGGCGGGATCGCCACCCAGTGTATGCGGTCCTGACTCTTCGCGCAGGCTTGCGCCAAAAATCGGTTATAGGCGCGGCTCAACGCCACGTCGAGGTCGGCGTCGTCGGTGAGATAGATCAGAAACAAGGTCGGATAAACGACTTGAGCTGCGATGCCGCCGCGATCCATATCGGCAAGCCGGGCCTCGACGTCGGTCAGCTCTCTGCACGCGATCTGAATGTCACTTCTGTTCGACTGGATCTTCGATGCCGATGGGGTGACGAGACGAAAGCCGCCTTTGCCGACCGGCTTGGGAAAAATGTTGCCGTCGATGAGCCAGGTCGCATTCCAGCCGCCGTATAAGGTGTCGTCCGGCAGAGACAGCAAAACCGGCCGGCGCGGGTACATCTTCTCGTCGATCATCTGCCACATGGCTTCCGATTCAGCGATATGAGTATCGGCATCGATGATTGGTCCCATATTCCAATCCTTCCATTTGAAAGCGTAGTTATATTGTACGTCTGCTGTACGCTCGGGGGCTTTCTTTCTCCTTTGATGGGGGAAGCGCTCCCTCTTCAATTCTCCCCGTCGAGGGGGAGAAGGTGAAAACCCTGGCTTGGACGTAACATCGAGACTGACTCCGACGTTACGGCAGAAAACTCAAATCGACCAGCTGCGAGATCGTAAGACTTTTCGCCTTAGGATTGTCCTTCGCTATGTCGTCGAGCGCGAGTTGCATCCCTTTGATCGTCGGTTTGGCGTCGTCGGGGAGGGCGCGGACGCGCTGATTGTAGTCGAATTCCCCGATCGACCGATCATTGGTGCGCAATTTCTCCATGGTTCTTCGAACGGCGACTTCTTTTTGACTTTTGTAATAGCGAATCCCTTCCGAATACGCTTTCATGAAGCGGCGCACGATGTCGGCCCGAGTTTTGAGTAAATCATCGCGCGCGATAATCGCGACCTGTTGGTATTCGATGTCCTTCTCGATGAAGTCCAGCAGCAAGTTGAGGCCGCTTTTTTGCGCGATTTGCACGAGACCGAGGGTGAGAACGGCGGCATCGATGCTGCCTGCTTGGAGCGCCGTGAGCCGCGTTGCGGCGCCGCCGACTTGGGTGATGCTGACGTCGCTTTTCGGGTTCAAGCCGAATTGCGCCAGAGCTAGTTTTACCGCGAAGTCGTCGGTACTGCCGTAGCGGCTGATGCCGATTCTTTTGCCTTTGAGTTGCGCCGGCGTCTTGATGTTGGCGAGAGAGACGAAGCCATAGGGCAGGCGATTATTAACGCCGCCGATGATCTTTCCCTGGACGCCTTCCAGGTAGGCGTAGATAAAAGGCGTGCCGCCCGTGCACATGAAATCGAGACTGCGACCGACCAGCGCTTGCATCGATAGCGTGCCGCCGGCGATGTAGATCACTTCGGCGTCCAGTTGATGCTGTTTCAGAATACCGGCGTCCTTGGCGATGCTGAAGAGCACGGCTTCGGTGCTGGCCGGGGAATTGGTGCCGACGCGCAGCGTCGTCAATTGCGCGGTAGAGATACTCGGATCAATAAGAAGGAGCACGGCGGCGACGAATGCCCAAGCATAGCGCGTCGATCGAGAAAAGCGTTTCATTGTGAATGAGATTCTCGCTGCGGTTACGACGCTAGAGCTAGAACAATTGCCCGCACCTGTCAACGAGAATCAACCAGCCGATCAGTTTGCAGGCAAAGGGTGACTTTGCCTATATAGAAGCAACCAAGTTTCGCGCTTCTTAGGAGGATTAGGTTCATGGCGACGATCAAATTTCTCGATCCGAGAGTGACGATCAATCCCAAAGACCGGCCGCTGGTGCCAGGTCTGGATACGCTCGAACGAAAAGTTATCGGCATCATCGATAACGGGCAGGCCAATTCGACGACGATGTTTCAAGAGCTGGCGCAACTGATACAAGAAAACTTTCATACCAAGGAAGTTCTGTTCAAGACCAAGCCGACACACATGCAGGGTGCGCCGAAACCGATCATGGAAGAAATCTTAAACCGTTGCGACGCGGTAATCACCGGTTTAGGGGCTTGAGGGTCGTGCACGTCGTGGAGTGTCCACGACGCCATCGAATTGCAGAAGAAAGGAAAGCCGACGGTGACGCTGTGCCAGTCGATTTTCATGGAGCTGGCGCGCACCGAGGCGAAGTTTTTCGGCATCGCTAAATTACCTCTGGTCGAAATCCCGCATCATCCAAGCGGCGGCGCGCGGCCTGGTGAGCATCGGGCGGACGCGGAGGGGGCGGTGGACGAAGTGAATCGAAAGTTGACGTTGGCGGTGACGACGACGGAGACGAAAACGCGCATTGGGTGAAGGGCGAGACGGTTTTGAAAACTTAGATCCTCGTCAGGATTGGCTGGTTGAGCGGTCCAATTCCTTTCCCCCTTGCGGGGAAAGGGTAGGATAGGGGGTATGCACGAGATAAGAATACGAGCCAGACAATTGCGGAAAAACCTGACCGACGCTGAGCGACTGCTGTGGCGGAAACTACGCTTGTGGCAACTCGACGGGTTTAAATTTCGCCGACAGCAACCGTTGGGACGGTATATTGTCGATTTTGCGTGTTTGGAAAAGAGATTGGTGATTGAGATCGACGGAGGACAGCACGCTCAGCAGGCGAATTATGATACCGAGCGTGATCCTTGGCTTCGTGAGCAGAGGTTCGTCGTTCTCAGATTCTGGAACAACGATGTGCTGAAGAACATTGACGGCGTATTAGAAGTGATTGCCAAGAATTTGCAAATCACCCCCTTCCTCATTCCTTCCCCGCAAGGGGGAAGGAGGTTAACGAAAAGAAATACCTCGTCGCCATCTCGTCTTTAAACGTGTGACTTGGAGCGTCCCGTAATGAAGAATCTCACCTCAAACCTCATCGAAGTCGAAGACACCTGGGAAGCGGTCAATGACTGGTTCTGTAACGAAAAACTGAGCGATGGGTTGCCAATCGTGCCTCCGACGCCGGAGCGCGTTGAGAAAATGCTCGGCGCGACGGCGCGCGATCCGCAGGAAATCATCGGGCCGATACCGCCGAAGTGGGCGCCTTGCTCGATTGAGAAGATCGCGATCAACGCCGTCATGGCCGGATGTCTGCCGGAATATCTGCCGGTGATTATCGCCGCTGTCGAAGCGATCTGTGAACCGCGTTTCAATCTCTACGGCGTGCAGGCGACGACGGGGTACGTCGGTCCGGCGCTGCTGCTCAACGGCCCGATCAGAACGAAGCTCAACGTCAATTGTGATTCCGGTGTGTTCGGCCCCGGGTTTCGTTCCAACGCGACCATCGGCCGCGCTATGCGATTGATTTTAATTACCGTCGGCGGGGGTTACCCCGGCGATACCGATCGCTCGACTTTTGGTTGGCCGGGGAAGTACACGATGTGCTTCGGCGAGAACCAGGAGAAAAGTCCGTGGGAGCCGTACCACGTTGAGTTCGGCTTTAAACCCGACGAAAGCGCCGTCACTGTGTTCGGCATTAACGGCTTTCTACCGATTCACACCGCCGGCAATCGCGGCGAGCAGGCGCTCTCGTCATTGGCAGAAGTCATCAAGATGCACCACGGTGTGAGTCATCTCGACGTCGGCAGTTTCGGCGGCGGCACGCCGCTGATCGCGCTCGGCATCGAAGACGCGGAGATCATGGCGCGCGACGGCATTACCAAGAAGCAGGTCAAAGATTACTTGTGGGAGCATGCGTCGCTTAAGTTCGCCGAGATTCCCGCGCGCCGCAAAGGGCACAAGAGCGACGACGAGCTGCTGAAAGACGCGCCGCATGTCACGCCGGACATGGTCGTCCATCTCTCATCGAAGGCGGAAGACATCATGGTCATTGTCGTCGGCGGCAAGCACCGACATTCCGTCTTCCTGCCGATGTGGACGGGGCGGAACACACTTTGTGTGATCAAGGGGATTGGGTGAAAGCTCGAA
>DASXSW010000113.1:0-4147 GCA_036505755.1 Binatia bacterium
GCTAATTTTGGTGACCTTTGGAACAGGGAGACTCAGTAATAATCCAAGGAGAGAGCGGCTTAATATGCCTGGATAATCGTTTAATTCATCTGCGGATCTTTGGATAAGGAACTTCTTTTATGCCACTAACGAGCTTGGAGAACCGTTCATGAAATGCTTGATCCACCGATTAAAGATGTACCGCGTGATCTTCGTCGCCTGTCAGTTGGTGACGTTATCTTCTGCTTGCGCACCTCGCGTCGTCAGCGTGAGTCCGACAGAGGGATCGCCCGGAAACGTCATTAGCATTTCGATGGAATACTTGGTGGGCTGGCCGCGTGTTGAGATCGCCGGCAAGGTAATGGACTGGCCCCAGCTCAAACTCACCGCGGCAGATCCGCAACGAAGTGACATTCCCGGCGAGGAGCTGGTTTGGATTGAAGATAAGTTTCTTCAGTTCAAAATCCCGGACATCTCGCCGGGAGAATATGTCGTGACCATTCACGATGATAAGGGGCCGCCGGGTGATTTGGTTTACTCCTTCCTGGAAACCACGGCGTACGTTGTTTTTCCTCCTGTGTGGCCGTTCGTCTTTCGCTCGAATCAGACACAGTTTAAATTGCGCGTGTTGCCGAAAATAAATTTGAGTGAGGAGCTTCCCAAGTGACCGCCCAGCGTCAGGCTGCACGGAAGTTCTCCCAGATTTACACTGCTCCGTTTGCTCCTTCGTAAAGCTCGGGACGGGTCCGAGGTTCTGGGGGGAAAAGGGCGCGGAATCAAGCCGCCACCCCACAAATCGATGACTAGTTGGGGCGAGCAGCCGGAATCGCGAGTCGTCAGTTTCGTCCGTCGTTGTCATTTTTTAGCCATCAAAAAACTTGACTCGGTGCTAGGTCGACGTATATTATCGCCAAAATAACCCCCAGGTGAGATAGGTGACAATGAGATCTATTATTGCGTTGTCCGCGCTACTAACATGCTGTTCCGCCTGTTCTTTTCCATCGCTGCCGTCACTGCCGTCACTTCCTTGGTCGAGCAGCTCGCTGAAGGCTGATCCTACTGCCGAAGCGCTTTACGACGAGGGCATGCGCGCTTTCGATGATAAGAAGTATGTGCGCGCCATAGATAATTTTTCCAAGATCCGAACCGATCATCCTTTCAGCCCGATGATCACCCAAGTCGAATTAAAAGTCGCCGACGCTTACTACTTAAACCAGCAGTTTCCCGATGCCATCACCGCCTTCAAAGAATTCCAATCGATGCATCCAACCAACGAAAACATTCCCTTTGTAACTCTACGCTTGGGACAGGCTCATTTTGATCAATTTACCAGCGCGGATCGCGATCAGAAAAACACCGAAATTGCCAAAGGCTATTTTGAAACCGTGGTATCCAAATATCCAAATTCGCCGCAGGCAGTGGAGGCGAAAGAGAAACTCGCAAAATGCCTCGATTATCTGGCTGAGCATGAATTCAACGTCGCCCATTTCTATTACCAGCAGGAGAAATATCCCGCCGCGCGCGACCGATTCGAAGAAATTGTGCGCAAATATAAAGATACGCCGACGGCCGTGAAGAGCCTCTTCTATTTGGGCGAGAGCTATAGAAACGAAAAGAATGGCGTGAGAGCGGCCCTCGCCTACGAGGCTTTGATCCAATATTATCCGCAAAGCAAATTTGCCGCGGAAGCGCAGTCCCAATTAGCGACGATTGAAAAAGAAAAACGCGACCCTTTGGCGTTGCTGCTTATGCGCGATCGCCGACCGACCACGGTCGCGCCGCCTGAGGTCAATGAAGATCCGGCACTAGCGAAGTTGAGGGACCTTAATCTGGTAGCGAAAACCGACGTAGTTCATGAAGAGCCGGGAGACGAGAAAGGACTTTTGCGCCGGGTCGCGGATAAGTTAAACCCGTTTTCTTCCTCTCCGGACGACGGCAAAAAGGACGAGAAGAAGAGCGAGAGCGCTCTTGCGCTAGTGTCGAAGAAAAATCAAGCACAAAAACAAGAATCCGGCGGCATAATGTCGGCGCTATGGCCCTTTGGGACAAAAACATCAAAAGAAACAGCGCCAAATAGCGGTGCCAAATCGAGCAGTTTAGTCACCCAGCTTGACGACTCACTCAAACAGAAGGGGATCGATGTTGCGGTCAGCCAAGCCACGCTAACGCCACCGCCCGCAGACTTGCCCAAGGAAGAGGAAACCCCCAAGCCGCAGTCCAACACGGACACCGCGGCGCTGCTCGGTTCCATTGATGCTAACTTGAAAAAGGGTGGCACAAACGGCGGCGAAATGCCGCCGCCACCCGAACCCGCAGAAGCTTTCAAAGATATCGCCGCCACGCAGGAAAGACTGGCCAAAGCAGCAGCCCAGAGTCAAGCGCCGCAAGATGTTCAAACCAGTGGCATTCTGAGTAGCATTGACCAGAAACTCAAAGCCCAAGGAGTAGAATCGGCGCGGTTTGAAAAACCGCCCACTGCCGAAGAAATGAAGGCGCAGCAGAAATCACAAGCTAAAAGTGTCGAACTCGAACCAAAACTTGCCAAAGAAAAGGGACCGTTTTTCTTGAGTCCCGCGGAAGTTCCGGCTCAAGAGAAACCAAACTCGTCGCGAGAATCAATAAAGTCGGATAGCAAAGACGAGGGCGGCAAAGACGCGCCGTCGAGAGTTCTCGTCAAGGGACCGGTGCCAGCTCAACCGGCCGCGCTGGGAGCAAAACCGGCAGAGCCGAAAAAACCCTCCGCAAATCAGGATGACGAGCCAAAAGGGGTGCTCGATCAAATGCGCCAAGACATAGAGAACGCCGGCAAAGTGCTCAATCCTTTCCGTTGGTAGGCGGCAACGGCAAACACACCGGAAAGCATCGACTAACCTTGTTACTTGCCAATCGACGGCGGCGCTTTCGCCGACACGCGAACCAGACTGCCGGCCTTCAAAAAACTTAATTGATTGGTGATCACTGCGTCGCCGTCTTTGAGTCCGGTTTTAATCTCGATTTCCTCGCCCCTTTGGTTACCCAGCCCGATTGTCTGTCTCACCGCGCGATTACCGGCAAGCTTGTAAACATAATCCTGGCCACGTGCTGATAAGACTGCGGATCGAGGAATCGACAAAATCTCTTCCCACTGTTCTAAGGAGATCACCGCCGTAGCCATCATTCCCTGGCGGAAAATTCCCTTGCTGTTATCAACATGAATCTCGATTTCCGAGCTCGACCCCTCACGTGCCTTCAATGAATCTGCTCGGACTACAGTCCCCTGTGAAATCGCACCAGGCGATTCCAGGCTTGAAATTTCAGCTTTCAACCCCTTCCGGACATCGTTCGCATGAACGCCGGACATTTTGACGATCACTTTTAGCGTTTGGAGATCGGCAATGGTGAGGATCCGTGCGGATGCGCCAATCGTCGTGCCGGGCTCCGCCCATCGGCCGGTGACTACGCCGCCGATTGGGGCCGAGAGTCGGGCCAAACCTTGCAACGTGTGTAACTGCGCAAGCATCGCCTCCTGCTGAGCGAGATTAGCGCGCGCGAGTTCCGCCTGTGCCTGCGCTGTTTCCACTACCGTTTCGGCTTGCGCGACGTCGCGCCGGGCGATGAGATCCTGTTGGTACCATTCTCGGCTTTTTGTTAGTTGCTTCTCCGCCTCGGCCACGATCTCCGCCTTTAGCCCAACATCCTTCCGCGCGGCAACGATCGCGGCTTGGACTTCGGTCATGCGCTCAGCTACCGAGCCTGAATGAATATTTGCAACAATGGCCCCGGCCGGCACAGAGTCGCCGATGTTGAAACGCACGTTGGTAACTTTGCCCGCCAAACGGGAGATGATGGTGGCTTCCCTGACTGGACTGAGCTCGCCCGTGAGCCGCACTGTCAGTGGTGCTGAGCGGCGCCGTACCGCCGTGATTGTTACAGCGATTGCGTTGTTGCTGCTGCGCCAATTGGGCAGTGCTTGACGATTCATACTCAGAAACAAATAACCGGTCACCATCAGTGCGGTAAGGAAGACCGTTGCTATCAGCCAAGAAAAACGCTTCATACAAAACCACAGGCCGAATCATCGTTTAGATCGTGGTCCTACGCAATGTAAAACGAACCCGGCCCTGAACGCGGAGAATTTTTTAGTTTTACGAAAAACTTCGGGCTACCGTTAAGCTCGCAACGGTAGCCC
>DASXSW010000114.1:0-2866 GCA_036505755.1 Binatia bacterium
CGGCCAGTGGCGCGAGATTGAAATGCGCTCGGGTGTAATTAACCGAGTCTGCGAGGTCGCGGCCGGTATCCGCCAGCGTGCCATCCAGGTCGAACATGATCAGATCCACCGCTCTTTTCATCGTGAATGATTGAAATTGAAATCAACCTTGAAGTCAATGCGAGTCTTTGCCCCAAGCCACTGAGCTGGTATACAGATTTTACGGAGTTATCAATGAAACGAAGAGGGTGTCATTTTGTCGCGTTATTCGCCATTACTTTCTTTTGGTTAGCAGCAGCGCCATCTCCCGCCGCGGATAAGTTGAACACCTCGTATATCTCAACCACTCCCGGTTCATCTTCCGTCCTATGGGTTGCCAAAGACGCAAGAATTTTCGACAAGCACGGCATCGATGCCACGATTATTTTTATTTCCGGAAGCGTGCGCGGCATTCAGGCGATTCTCGCGGGAGGGATTGGCATCGGCGAAGGCGGCGGACCGGGTTTGGCCGCCGCCCGAGTCGCCGGAGGCGACGTCGTGGCGATCGCCGGCAACGTCAACGTGCTTCCGTATTATCTCGTTTCACACCCGAGTATCAGAAGACCCGAGGACTTGCGCGGGAAGATCGGCGGTACTCATATTGCGGGCACCACGGCGGAGTTCGCGCTCAAAGTAGGACTTAAGAAAATCGGCCTGGATCCGCTAAAGGACGTCAATCTGCGTGTCATCGGTGGCGCTATCGAGCGTATGGTCGCGCTCGAGAAGGGCATCGTCCAATTCACGGTCGTCACCGAGGCCGGCAAGGCGATCGCGGAAAAGCTCGGTTATCCCACCGTCGTCGACATGGTCTCGTTGCAAATTCCGTTTCCTCAGAATGGTATCTACACATCGACAAAACTGATCCGGGATAATCCTGATTTTGTGCGGCGCTATATGCGCGCCTACGTCGAAGCGATCCATTACTTTAAGACCCACAAAGACGAAACGATCAGGATTATGCGCAAGTATTCCCGCCTCGACGATCGAAAAGTCCTTGAAGAGGCTTGGGACTGGCACTCGCGTTTTATGCCCGAAGCGCCGTATCCGCCCGCCGACGGTTATCAGCTGGTTCTCCAAGACATGGCTGAGAAGAATCCGAAGGCGGCACAGGCAAACGCCAAAGACTACATCGATACGCGCTTCGTCAAGGAGCTAGAAGATTCAGGGTTTATAAAGGGCCTCTACCGTAAGTGAACCGCTTCAAAGCTTCGCGCGCGAAGCTTTGAGCACCTGATGCATCGGCTCGACATCGATGACCAGCGAGGATAGCTGCAACTTTTCTCCGCGGAGCTTTTCCGGCACCTGGCAAACCACTTCCTCTTCTAAAACATGATAGACGGGAATCTTGAGCGCGACGCCAGCAAGAGGTCCGGCGTAACTCGGGTCGCCCTCGGTCACCGTTTCGGCAAAGACTTCGACGCCGTTGGCTTCGCCGTTGCCCAACACGACTGTCAAATTTTCCGGACCATACTGATCCGCCAGGCGCTTGATGACTCCTTGGTTTTCAAAGTTCATCGCGCCTGCGGCGGTTCAGACGAAACACTCAGTCACCTGGAAAACTACCTCGTAGCCGGCCCCCTCGAGGCATTCGGCGATGACCGGTCCAGGCACGCCATCCCGTTCGCCGATGGCGATAATTTTTTTTCCTTTAATCATCTGACCTCCGCTAAACTTCATTGCGATCGACGAGAAATGAGCAGCCGTCCGAAAGTTGCGTCATACGGCCCAGGAACAAGCTTCCTTTAGCGATCAGTAAGGCATTGCTAATCGTACCGCTCTTCAAGGCCTCCAACGCGTGTCCTAAGTAAACAATCGCAGAGGGGATATGCCCCTGCGTCGGCGCATAGCCTACCATGCCCCGCGCGCGGACAAAATCCTGCATCTGGTTCTTGCCAATCAGGCCACGCATAACGGCAAGCGCCGCCAGCGTCAAATAATTTGTCCGCGGCACATCACCGCTACCCGAGGGCACGGTGATTTCCGGATTGTGCAGCTCCACCCCATAGCGGTCGACGTCGGTCAAATTCATCCCCATCTTCGCCAGCGGCTTTTCCGCCAGATATTCCGCCATCGCCTGAGGTGACGCACCCGCGCGCACGGGGTGGAACGCAGTGGAATCCAGCCGCATGCAAGTTTGATTGGGCTTCGCTGGAGCGAGGATAACGGCGAAGCTGCCGAGAACATCCTCCAGCACGGGCATGTTATTTTTGAGATGAGATTCGAATTTCATGCCGAGCTTGGCCAGCGATCCGCCCGCGACCACTGCCACCTTCCGGGCGACTCCGGAGTGAACCAAGCTCGCACCGTGCACCATTGCGTACATCGGCCCGGCGCAGAATGCTTTCACATCCGACCCCGCTGCATTGATGCAGCCGACATCCTCGGCGATTGCTTTGGCTAAATTTCCGCCGCCGCGATTGTAGCGGTCGCCCACGGCCTCTTCCGAGCAGCTGATCACATAATCGATTTCCCCGGGGTCGACGCCGAGGCGATTCAGCGCCGCGCGTAACGCATGCGCGGCGCTAACTTTGGCGGACGAGTTCTCGAGCAAAACTTCCGGCGTCAGATTGGCGTCCTCTTCATGGCCGGATTCGAAGGAGCCTATCAATCGCTCGCCAGAATATAGAGGTAGCGCACCCTTTTCACAGAGCGCTTGAATTTCCGCCAACGGTCGCCGCTTTGGCGCTCGGCCGATCGCATGCCGGGAACCGCGCTCGCGACACCAATTTTCTTCTAACGCAACGAGATCAAACTGATCCGCGCCCGCGAGCAGCGCGTAAAACTCGTCTTGATCGACAAGGTCGCCGAACCGGCCCACCGGAGTCGCGCCTTCGATCAGTCTTTCATA
>DASXSW010000115.1:0-9473 GCA_036505755.1 Binatia bacterium
TGACGCCGCGCGATGTGATTGAAATCATCTGCGCTGCCGCGCCGAACACGTTCCGGGTGCTGATCCATCATCGACCAACCACGAGCCTCGAGGCAAAATTTAGCCTTGAATATTTGCTCGCCGCCGGGCTCGCGCTGAAAATAATCAATGAAGAGTGTTTCGAGCTCAAGCATGTCAACGATCCGGCAATGCGCGAGCTCGTCGCCAAAGTGCGCCTTGTCGACGCGCCCACGAAGCGCGAAACTCCCGGCGAGGGGGCGGTGACGGTACAGGTCCGCACATCCGCCACTGTTCACGAAGAAACCGTAAGCTATGCTCCAGGTCACCCGAAAAACCCGCTGTCGTGGCAACGCCTGGCCGCGAAATACCAAGCTTGCGCGCGCCAGGCGGAACTTAGCGAAACTATTGTCGCCAAATCTCTGAATCTGCTGAGTCGGATTGACGAAATCGGCAACGTGAAAGAACTGCTGCAGCTTTTTTCAACGGCAGATTTGCCGGCGAGCGCGAACAAATGAATAATGAATTTTGTTTTGGACTAGAATATTTTTGGAGCAACTGTGAGCAAAGTAATGCCGCCACCCACACTTAAAATTCCGGTCTTAGGATTCATTTTTGTTCTTTGTGCCATTTTCCCAGGCGGCTTCGTACTGGCACAAGATAACGCCACTGCCAAGCTCATCGAGGGCGCAAAGAAAGAAGGGAAGATGGTTTTTTATTCTTCCCTCAATATTGAAGATAACAACGGCCTCCTCAAAAAATTCGAGGAGAAATATCCCTTCATTAAAACAGAGCTCAATCGCCTCTCTGCCGACCGTCTCTTGATAAGATTCCAATCCGAGGCGAGAGCAAAAAAACATGCGGCGGATGTCTTGCTGAACGGCGGGGCACGCACGTACATCACCAAGAAGGAAGGCCTGTTGATGAAGTATGTGTCGCCGGAAAGCAAATTCTACGGTCCGGGATTCAAAGACCCTGACGGATACTGGACCGATGCTTATCTGAACGCGCACGTGCTCGTTTACAATACGCGTATGCTGAAAGCGCAGGAGGTTCCGCGCAGCCACGCCGATTTGCTACAGCCCCAATGGAAGGGCAAATTTGCGATGGTTTCAAAGGCGTATGAATGGTTCTTGAAATATCTAAAAGTCACTGGAGAGGAACAAGGCTTGCAATTTTTCAAACGGCTCGCGCAACAAAAACCAGAGTTCAGAATCGGGTCGAGTCAAGTTGCTGACCTGGTAGCTGCCGGTGAGCATCCGATCGGCATCAACACCTATTCGACCAACGTTGAGGATCTCAAGACTCGCAGTGCTCCGGTCGAGTGGGTCCCGCTTGACCCGGTGATTGCTACCCTGCATCCCATTGCCGTTAGCGCTCAAGCTCCGCATCCGAACGCGGCCAAGCTATTTGTGGACTATGTGCTGTCCAAGGAAGGAATGACCTTGCTGCGCAGTTTCAAAAGAATTCCGAGCAGGCTCGACGTGGAGCCGAGCGTGCCGCGGCTGACCAAGGGCATCAAGTTCCATGCCGCTGAGCCTGAGCTCGCGGAGGAGTTCGACAAATACGCGCGCACATTCCAAAACATTTTCGAGATAAGATGAGGGAACTGGATTATTGGAGTGGTGGAGTAATGCTTTTCAAACCCAACACTCCAGTACTCCCGCACTCCACACTCCAATTTCTTCGGTTTTTCTATGGCTAAAATTCGCATAGGGCTTCACTTGCATCCGCCTCCGAAACAGAGTCTGGAAGCGTTTACAGAGACGGTACGGCGCGCGGACCGTTACGGTTTTGCGCGCATCGGCACCGGCGACACGCAATGGCACAATATGGAATGCTTCATGGCGTTGACACTGATGGCGCTGAATAGCGAAAGAGTAGAGATCGGGCCGCGCGTGACGAATCCGGTAACGCGAGAGCCGTCTGTGCTGGCGAGCGCTATCGCCAGTCTGGAATTGATTTCAAAGGGCAGAGCCGTTCTTGCGATCGGCAGGGGCGACAGTGCGGTTCACAACATCGGGCGCAAGCCGGCCACGGTCGAGGAGACGCGCGACTACATCATTGCCGTCCGTGAACTGTTGCAGAACGGGCAGACCGTATACCAAGGACGGCACAACCGATTCATTTGGCCGCGCTCTGAGATGCGGCGGCGCATTCCGATTTGTGTGACGGCGGAGGGACCAAAGATGCTGCGCCTGGCCGGCGAGGTCGGTGATCAAGTTCTCATCGGCACCGGCTTGACAGCCGAAATCGTCGAGGCTTCCTTGCAGCAACTTCATGAAGGCGCCAAGGCGGCGGGCCGTGATCCGGCCGAGCTGGAAGTTTGGTGGGCACCGCGGTTGAGCATCGCTGGGAACACAGAGAAAGCGTTGAAAGACATCAGGGCCAGTATCGCATCTTCGGGAAACCACGCTTTGCGATCGGGGCTCGCGGGAAAACATGTTCCGGAGCGTCTCAAGGAAAGCATCCGGCGATTTCACCAAGAATACGATTATTCTCAGCACGGCGACAAAACCGGAAAGAACGCCCGGCTCATCGACGAGCTAGGTTTGACTGAATATCTGCTCGACCGCTTCGCGGTCGCGGGCACGCCTGCGGATATTGTTCAACGCATTCGGAGTCTGGCGCGTTTGGGGCTCAACAACTTCTGGCTAAGCTCTCCCGGAGATGATCCATCGAGCCTCGATCTTCTCGGAAAAGAAGTGTTGCCCCATCTTGATGACTGAGCCATTCGAAGGAAAGACACCAAAGATGAACCAATCTCACAGTATTTTGTAATGGCGGTTCTGTCACGGTCCGTCATTCCCGCATGCTTTTAGCGGGAATCCAGGCGAAACTCGGACTGGACCCCCGATTCAAACATTCGGGGGTGACGAATTCGCGTAACGCTATCTTGACGGTCACCAAACCGGAGCGTTTACATGCTGTACGAATCAGAAAAAGGCAATTGTAGCATCGCATTGACCGGAGACTCGATGTTGACCAGAAAGCTGTCGCCGTTCACCGAAGAACCCTACCAGGCTCTCGTCGCTCTGTTGCGAGGTACGGACGCGTGCTTCACGAACCTCGAGACGACCATTCGCGGGTGGGACGAAGGCTCGCCGGCTATCAGCCGAATGGGTCGCGGCACGTTCATGACGACCGAGCCCCGGTTAGTGGAAGAAATGCGCTGGATGGGAATCAACCTGCTTTCTTGCGCCAACAATCATGCGTTCGAGTTCGGTGAAGAAGGCGTCTTGGCGACGATGCGGCATTTGGATAACGGCAGCATCGCGCATGCGGGCACGGGGAGAAACCTTGCGGAGGCTAGAGCTCCAGGTTACCTGGACACTCCGAATGGGCGAATCGCGTTGATCGCCGCGAATGCAACAAGCACGCGCTCTCTCATCAGCGCCCCTTGGGGCAAGGCTGGCAGCCAACGACCCGACCATAAAGGAAGACCAGGCGTGAACCCGTTGGGATTTGAAACCGCATATACAGTCGATCCCAGGGCCTTCGAGGAGTTGAGTCGGATCGAGCGTGAGTTGGGCTTTGATCCCGAGAAGGAAAGGGAGCAGCGGCCGGGGGAATCCCACGAAAGAACAATTCACGTTCGCGGCAACCGGTTCGTCGCCGGCGAGGGATTCTCCCTGTGCACACGTGTGGACGACCAAGATCTCGAAGAGAATCTCAGGTGGATTCGCGAAGCCCGCCGGCAAGCCGATTGGGTGGTGGTGAGTCTTCATTGGCACGAGTTCGGTGGCGAGAGCCTGCGCAAAGCACGCAACGTCACTGAATGCGAAGAGCCGGCGGATTTCATCCCGGCTTTTGCCCGCGAGGCGATCGCTGCGGGCGCCGATTTGTTCGTCGGCCACGGCCCGCATGTCCCTCTTGGAATTGAGATTCACAAGAGCAAGCCGATTTTTTACAGCGTTGGCAATTTTATTTTCCAGAACGAGACAGTGAAATCCTTTCCCGCCGATGCGTATGAGCGCTTCAACCTTGACGCTAAGGCAACGCCCGCCGATTGGTGGGACGCGCGCACGGATCACGGCAAAAAGGGACATCCTGCCAACTCGCTCTATTGGGAGAACTTTGTTGCGGTGTGCCATTTTAAAGATAAGCAGTTTAGCGAAGCGCGGCTCCATCCCATTGATCTCGGACACGGGAGGTCACGCGCGCAAAGAGGAAGACCATTGTTGGCTGACAAGATCGTCGGCGAGCGCGTACTTACGCGGCTGCAACGACTCTCGCGACTCTATGGCACTGAAGTAAAAGTCGAGGACGGCGTTGGAGTGATCAGTGTGTAGGAGCGTATGGCTGATAGCTTATGGCATATAGTCGGAACCATACGCTATAAGCCCTATGCCATAGGCCAACTCAAGCGATGAAATCGAAAAGAAATGCCTTGCGTTTGTTCTCGCTCTGCTTGTTCCTATGGAACCTCCCTAGCGAGAGCGTGCGGGCAGCAACTGACAGCAGTGTCATCGAAAAAGCCAAGGCCGAAGGAGAGGTCGTTCTCTACACGGCATGGGGTCTCGACACCGTTCAGGCATTACAAAAAGCATTCGCAAAAAAATACCCGTTCATCAAATTCGATGCACGCCGCACCGGAAGCGAAAGGCTTTTGACGATTACGATTACCGAGCACAAACAGAAGCTGTTTCGCGCAGACGTTTTCAGCGGCAGCCACTTGGCCATGATCAATCACAAGAAGATGGGCCATCTGCAAAAGTATATCTCGGCCGAACAGCGGGCGTTCCCCAAAGAATTTCAAGACCCAGACGGCTATTGGACAGCGTATTACATGGATACGCGGGTTCTGGCTTACAACACGCGAATGGCGACCCGTGATAACCTCCCGAAAACCTATGACGACCTTCTACTCGCCAAATGGAAGGGCAAAATGGCGATGGATGACGCTGACTATATACTGTACGGCAGCCTGCTCGAGATGATGGGCCGGGAGCGTGGATTGTCTTTCATGAAAAAACTCGCGCAGCAGGATCTGATCATTCGCAGCGGCCACTCGCTTTTGACTCAGCTTCTCATAGGCGGTGAGTTTCCCATCTACCTGGATGGTTTCGGCAGCAATATTGAAAAATTCAAGGCACAGGGAGCGCCGATCGATTGGACCGCATTGGAACCCGTCGTGGTGTCGCTCAATCCGGTCGGGATGGCGATCAATGCGCCGCATCCCAACGCGGCCCGGCTGCTGGTCGACTTTCTCTTATCTAAGGAAGGACAAGAACTTGGTAAGAGCGTGGCAAAAATTCCCGCTCGGGTTGAGGTCGAGCCGCCCTACCCGAGATTAACCAAGGGACTGAAACTTTTTCCGGTTCCATTGTCCGTGGCAGACAGGTACGGGGAGATCGTGAAAGAGTTCCGCGAGGTTTTTTTGAAGTGAAGCGTTACGGTCGTACCGACATCGGACCATCAACAGAAAATGGATACGGGACTTAAAAACAAAGTCGTCCTGATCACGGGCGCGACCCGCAATCACGGCAAAGCCACTGCGCTGGCGTTTGCAGCGGAAGGGGCAAACCTTTTGATCTGCACGCGAAAAAGCATGGACCTGCTCGAGGACACCGCCCGACTCGCTGCAGATCGAGGGATTAAGGTCCTCGCGAAACAATGCGACGTGACCGTCGAAGCTCAGGTCAGCGATCTGGTGCAAAGCGGTCTCGCCGAGTTTGGCCGCATTGATGTTCTGGTCAACAACGCGGGACAGAGAGTGCACGGCGACGTCATCAAATTGAACATGGAGGAATGGAGGGCGGGACTTGACGTCAACGTCCACGCGCTGTTTCTCACCTGTAAGGCCGTGCTTCCGGGGATGGTAGAGCGGCGCTGGGGACGGATTATTAACTATACGGGGAACTCTTTCATGCGCGGTATTCTGGGTCCGGGAACGCTAAAGATGGCGACCCTCGGATTCACTCGCGCCATCGCCCAGGAGTATGGCGAATTTAACATCACGGCCAATTGCATCGCCCCATGGGCGATAACAGTAGAACGAAGTGCGGAACACGTAAGTAGTGGAATCACCGCGGTGAGGGTGGAAGGCCAGGCAATTCCGAGAAGGGGCACGATCGCGGAATGCGCTGCGCTGGCGGTGTTTTTGGCGAGCGACAAAGCGGGATATATCACGGGTCAGAATTACTCGGTGAACGGCGGAGCTTATTTTCTCTAGCCGTTTCTTTTCGCGGTTTTTCCAGGTTTGGCGTGAAGAGGAATTCACCACAGAGGGCCTAGCGCGACTGTGCCGCAACCAAATCGGAATATCTCGCGCAAAGGCCGCCAAGAAAACGCTTTGTCATTTCGACCAAAGGGAGAAATCTTTCTTAGATCGCCGAGAACGGAAGTGACGGGTCTGTCATCCCGAGCAAAATGCTAGCGTCTTGGCGTGAGTAAATCCCAGATTGACTGGCGAAAAATTTGCGCAAGGCGCGGAAATTTTCAAGCATAGTAGTACAGAGTTCGCAGAGTTCGGAGAATCTAATAATGAAAACCTCTTCACTCCGCGCCCTCCGCGGTCATGAGAAAAAATCCAAAAACCATCAAAATTGCTATTTTGGCCTCAATAAAATCAAATACTTGCAACTGTGGATTTTCGCGAAAAGGGATTTTTTCTCACGACCCGCGCCTCCGCGGTAAGCTTTCCGAGTTGTGTTCACACAGAGTCGCAGCGCACACGCTGACTTTATTCAAAAATTTGCGCAAGGCGTGAAAATTCTTATGCATAGTAGTACAGAGTTCGCAGAGTTCGGAGAATCTAATAATGAAAACCTCTTCACTCCGCGCCCTCCGCGCCTCGGCGGTGAAATCTCCGAGCCCTACTTCGCACAAAAGCCTGAAGAACCGTAATTTTTGACGACCATGGAAACTGATCTTAAAGGCAAAAACGTTCTCGTTTCGGAAGTTGGCAACCCGTTGGGCAGAAGCAGCGCTCTGGCATTTGCGCGTGAAGGGGCCAATCTTGTTCTCGGTTCTTTGCACGACTCCGATTCGCTCATCGTGGCACAGGAAGAAACCGCCGCGCTCGGAGTCAAAGTGGTCGCCTCTATTTACGAAGCCGCCAGTGAAGATGGCGTCAAGCATTTCGTGCAAAGAGGGCTCGATGAATTCGGTCACATGGATGTTCTGTTGAATAATATGGCTTGGGCCGCGGGGAAACAGTCGTTTGCCTCCATATCCTTTGACACTTGGAAACGCGCGATTCACCTGGGACTGACCAGCTCCTTGTACATGTGCCGCGCTGTTCTCCCTGGGATGGTCGAGCGGCGCTGGGGACGGCTGATCCAGTGCATAGGTCTCGAGGGCTTTGTCGGCGGCGATCCCGCGACCAGCGCCGTCCACGCGGGGCTTATCGGGTTGACACGGGGCATTGCGTCGCAATACGGGAAATATCGCATCACGGCTAACTGCATCGGCTATGGCGGCGTCGACGGCCTGGACAACTTCCCGGGTGCTTACCGGGTGTCGAGGCTCAATGACCCTCTGGCTCGATGCGGCACAGGGCAAGAAGTCAGCTCAGCGGCAATTTATTTAGCAAGCGAAGATGCCGGTTACATTACCGGTCAGTGCTACCTGGTGAATGGCGGCAAATGTTTTCTCTAACCACCGTACCAGGGCTCAGATTATTCATGCGGCGAGGAAAACTCAGGATACATTGTACGGCCGAAGTCAGCGATGGACTGCGTTCAAAACGGTCAAGCCGCTCAATCCCCCTCCTTAGTCCTCCCCCGCGTCGCGGGGGAGGAAACAGAGCCTGCCCCGGACTTGATCCGGGGTGGGGGTTGGAACGATTGGAACTTTTGCAACGACTGGAACCAGTGAATTTCGTTTAGGTACAGGCCCATTGGCCGTGATCGGAGAGGCTTACTCCTTGGACGTAATCTTGTAAATAATCCCGGCTAGTATTGCATCACAGACACACAGATCGAACCGATTACAATGGCAAGCGACAAACCAATTATCGGCCAACTATCCGAGTACATCGCTAACGCGCGGCAGATCGAATTGCCAGAGAACGTTTCGATCAGGGCTCGGCATCACATCCTCGATGCCATCGCGGCGATGGTTTCCGGCTCCGTGCTGCCGCCCGGGCGCCTCGCCATTCGATACATCTGCGGACAGGCAGGCGCCCAAGAAGCGCGCGTCATCGGTAGTCAGTTACTGACGACGGCCGTCAATGCCGCGCTTGCCAACGGCGTCATGGCTCATTCCGACGAGACCGACGACTCACACGCTCCATCTTCGACCCATCCGGGTTGCGCGATCGTGCCGGCGGCTCTGGCGATGGCTGAGCGAGAAGGCGCAGATGGCAGGGCTTTGCTCCGCGCCGTCGTGGCAGGTTACGACGTTGGCTGTCGCGTGACTCAGGCTTTGGGGCCGCGCTTTCTCTCCGGCAAAGGACTGAGCAGTCACAGCATCGGTGGCACCTTCGGCGCCGCCACCGCGGGGGCCAGTCTGGCCAATCTGAATCCAATCGAGGTTAGTTACGCTCTGTCCTACGCGGCGCAACAGGCGTCCGGAGTCAAAGCCTGGGTGCAGAGCGAAGATCATATCGAGAAGGCTTTCGATTTTGCCGGCATGCCGGCGCGCAACGGCGTCACCGCCGTGACCCTCGTTCAGGCCGGCTTCACGGGCGTGGCCGACGTTTTTGAGGGAGAACAAAATTTCCTCAAAGCCTACTCCGACGATCCTAAAGCAGCCGAGCTGGCTCGCGGCCTGGGTTCTGACTTCGAAATCATGCGCACGAACATCAAGAAATTTTGCGTCGGCTCAGCGATACAGGCGGTGCTCGACGCGCTCCTGCAAATCATCGGCGAGCATCGCGTCACCGCGGATGACGTCGATTATCTCGTCGCGCGAGTTCCCGAAAATGGCGGGAGAATCGTCAACGATCGCAACATGCCCAATGTCAATCTCCAGTATATTCTAGCCGCCGCTCTGCTCGACGGCGGGCTCACGTTCGCGGCGGCCCATTCTTACGCGAGAATGAAAGATCCGCGCATTCTGGCCGTGAAGTCGCGCATCAAACTCGAACTTGACGCCGAGCTCACACACGCGCGGCCGCGCCGCCAGGGAATTGTCGAAGTTTATACCAAAGACGGTAGAACCCTGCGCGTGCACGTGAAAAGCGTGCGCGGAACGGCGGACAATCCGATGAACGATCAGGAGGTCGAAGCGAAAGCGCGAGATCTCATAGCGCCGGTCTTGGGCAGCGAGAAATGCGAAAAGTTGCTGGCTCTCGTGAAGAATCTGGAAAGGGTCGCGGATGTGCGAGAACTCAGCTCGACGCTGGCAAACTGAATAAAGCAATGGTTAGTGGTCCAGTTTCGGTTAATCACGAATCCGAGAAAGATTCCTCGCTTTGCTCGGAATGACAACAAGGTAAGTGATCTGTCATCTCGAACGAAGTGAGAGATGTTGAGCTAACTGAACCGCTACCAAACAATGGAAGCGCTCTCTTTACTCCGAAAAAGGAC
>DASXSW010000116.1:0-13090 GCA_036505755.1 Binatia bacterium
GAGAAACGTCAAAAGTGACGAGACGCTATAGACAACAATCCCGTAGACGATCGCTCGAAGACCGACGAGTAATCGCTGCGAGTGGTTTCTAGCGAAATCGAACAGCAGTATGACGCCAAGTCGAATTGTAGAAATTCGAGCTCAACCACTTCCACGATCAACTGGATTGGGCTGTTGCACGTGTGATCAGGGCGAACAAATTAACTCTACCTTATCGTCTCATTTGTCATCTTCTCACAGAGAGACGCCAACAGCGCCGACACCGGCGGGCGCCGAAAGCTTTGGGGCCACCGCACGCCGGGCAACGATAGGCTCGGGGATTTTTTGTGCTCTTTTCAACAGACTTGAGCGGGCTCAGAGCCAACCGCAATTCGCGCACCTCTTTTTCGCCCGCCCGCTCCGGGCACTCGCGGTCGCGGCGAAGCCAGGGCCAGAAAAGCGGCGCATTCCCTGGCTTCGTGGTCGTTATGATCCTGAACTGCTTGAGGCTTCCGCAGCCGAACTCTTTTTGCATCTCGGCGCACTTCATGAGGGCCATACCGCTCATCTTCATGGGGCACCAGACCATTCCTGTCGGGTAACTCCACTGCTCCGCGGCCATCCGCTCGACAGTGCCCCGCTTTTTCCACAGTTCCGCTTTTCGAATTACGCCGGACATTTTCAAAAGAACTTTCTCTCTTTCAGCTCAGTATGCGGAAAATCTTTGAGATCGCAAGCAGAGAAAGATCGCGGAAAATCATGCACCGCTGGACCGGGGCATCGGCGCGGCTCAAACCTAGCGCTCGGTGAGCCGAGTTACCGCATTTGTTACACTGCAAGGGCTGACCTTCACGACGTTCCGCGCTCGAGCGACCCCAATTGGTCGTGGCTTCAGCGATTTCCGATTGGCTCCAACCCGCTATTGGTGATGGCGTGGGATGCCTCCGGCGAGGCGAGGAATCTGATGAGCGCGTAAGCCGCGTCCGAATCCCTGGTACTTACGGCGACTCCGGCCGAGAACACGGAGACTTTCTGCACTTCCGGCGGCAGCGGCGTCACATGATCTATGCCGGGCACGGGAAATAGCTCGCTCAACTGCTGGAAGCCGATTTCCGCCTCTCCCCGTGCGATCACGGCGCCGACTCGCTCACCACCGCCGATTAACCGGCTCTTACTCATCACCTGGTCGGCTATTCCCAGGCGCTGATATAGCTCCGTGGTGAGATATTCGCCGCTTACGCTCGCGGAGTACGCGATGGATTTCGCTTCCAAAAGCGTGCGTTTCAGCGCCTCGACCGTGCTCAAGTCCGGCTTAGGCGCTCCTGCTCGCACCGCCATACCGATCGCCGAGCGTGCGAGGGGAGTATAGCTTTCGGCCATAATCAGGCCGTCGTTGATGAATCCCACAAGTACGCTGTCCGCGACGATGACAACGTCAACGGCTTCACCACGTCGCAGCCGATTCGGGATGGAGGTCTCCCCCGTCCCGATGGAGGTTGCAGCGGTCACGAGTTTTCTCTTCGTAAGGAGTTCGAGTCGGGGAATGAGCTCAAGATATGCCGCAGTAAAAGCGCCAGAGGTCATGACCCGGATGTCATCTGTCATAGTTGTCTTAATCTCTTCAACTGTACGCGCGTTGCAATTGCTTATCTTACAGCCATTTATCCCCAAAGCCTGTGAAGGATCAAGGGTGTATGATGCCGGTGCGTCTTCGCCGAAGACGGATACCAGGATTTACTGACCCGCGGCGGGCTCGAAAAAAAGCCTCATCCCTCCCTCGAAGGAGTGCGCAACGTTCAGCGCCTGATGCTGAGCAGCAACCCGTGCGGTCGGCGAGATCAAACTGGAGGAGATCGTCGACCGCACCTTTGTGCGCAAACTCGACGACAGCGGCTTTATCGACCGCGCCTTCGCCGCTGCTGGGGTGAAATGATACCTGATGCGCTGACAAGATTGTTGGGAAACTAAATTCTGAATAGTAAAAGTTTGAGCCCGAGCCGCCCCCACACTCAAGTGTATTCGGCTGTTGCAAGTGTGATCGAGCGAACAGAATAAGTTAGTACTGAAACACGACCTCACTCGGCAACCTGTGTGTCATTGCAAGACCCTCGCCCAGTACTCGCCACTGTGACCGACCCTCGCAACTTGCTCTCTTGCTTTCATTCATTCCCTGTCATCTTTCAAATACAACGTAGGGGAATAGGTACCTACCCTTTCCCTCCGCCACCAGGTTCCTTCGCGCTTTAATGTCGGGATATCCGTGAAATGATAATCGTACAAAGTGGTGCGAAGATAACGAGGTGGTCGATCGGGAAATGGATTGGTTTGAAGTAATTTCAACACGTCCGGCGAGCCCTGAAGCAGGCGGATCGCGAAATTGATGAACCACGCATTATTTTGATAGCTTCCCAAAGCCGCGAACCACATTTGCCAATCCAGTCGCGGCTGGTGCGGTGCGACCTGCATGGGTGGCCGCTTCAAGTCTCCAGGCTTGTATTTAAATTCATACGGATACCATGTATTTCCATCGAAAGATCCTTCAAGAATAATTTCCTGCCGCCGTGTTGTCATCACGGCAAAAAGCCCATAGGAATTTACGATGTGAAACGGCTCAGCGGTTCGATAAATCTGAATGACAAAAGAAGGCCAGATCCCGCGCCAACTAAAGACACCCGGAAATTGTATGAAGCTCAGCAAAACGATAAACGCAGCCAACGGCGCCTGGACCCACTTCGGCCAATGACTGATCCTTTTAGCCTCTTTCTCCGTCTCGTATTCAGCCAGTGTCCAACGCTTCGGCCATAAGGAATCATCGACCAGCAAAATACAAAGCGCGAGGGTCAATAGATTGAAGAAGGAGTAATTACCCGTGATGATGATCAATATCTGAAGAAAGATGATGCCAGAGGTTCCCGGCAACCGAAATTTTTTCGGACCCAATATGAGAAAAGGAAACCCAAGCTCAATGATGAACATCACAAGAACGGAAAGCTCGTGAAAGCTCGCCGGGAACTGATGGAAATACCATGCCGCGCGCGTGGGAAGCGGCTGGGTTTCGTAATGATACTGAAGCGCGGTGAGATCTCTCCACACGGGATCACCGCTGGCGAGCTTCACCACGCCCGAAGAAAATACCAGACGGAAGAGTAGCCAGCGAAAAAGCCAGTGAATGAGCTTCGGCGGCGAGACGGTGCCGGTACGGCCGACCCATAGCGAACTCACGGGCGCGAGAAAAATTGCCAGGAAACCGGTTTCGAGAAGCAGGATGTCCCACTGAAAACTGAGAAAGTCACGACCAACAACGTAGAGAGACAGATAAAACGTCCACAGCAAACATAAGATAGGAAGGTCAAAGAATCCCAGAGCTAGTCCGAAAGAGAGCGCCGCGCCCGCAAGTGTGACTCCATGCAAAAATACATTTCCGGCATCGACCCAGAACACAGTGGGTAGAATCAG
The DNA here is from genome assembly GCA_036505755.1 of Binatia bacterium. GTDB lineage: Bacteria > Desulfobacterota > Binatia > UBA9968 > UBA9968 > DP-20. The sequence continues at coordinate 3,436 of DASXSW010000116.1, forward strand.
AAACCGTTCCGGACCGAGTCTTTGGCTCACCGACTGAAGGAAAAGTCCCGCCGGCAGAATGCCTCGGTCCCCGACGAGCCCCACAATCTGCGTGGATAGAGACCAAAAAGCAATGAGATAGATGATTCCGAACAGTCTCAGAAACAGCCAGCTCGCAAATGAAAACGTAACCGAAGCAGGTTCATTTCCTGGCAGCAGCTTGGTCAAAAAAGAAAGTAACGGACGATCTCTAGACATCGATCCGCAATATCATTCGCTCGAAATACTCGGTGTTGTGATACCTCGTTGTAGACCGCCAGTATAATTCTCAATACAAAGACGCATACGTAAAGGGGTTACCTCAGTCCGACTCTGAACATTGCGACTCCCGTTCCGCCGCGACAATTGCGGCAAGTCATCAGGGTCATGCCTGACTATTGCGCTGATCGATTTACCCGCGCGTTGTTTCTCTCAGAGATCAGACAGCAGTAAGACCAGAAAATCGAATCGGAGAAGATTGATCCCAAGCCGCTCCGGCGATCAACTGGATTCTATTGTTGAAAGTGCGCTGCTTGGCCAGGATTTTTTTATTCCAACGTGATCGTCTTCAAGAACTGCGGAATGATTACCTTAATATTGCGATCCACGGATTTAACCTCACGCTCCAAGCGCTGCGCTCGTCTTCTGACTGCAGCCGTCATTCCACTGGACAACGGTACGTGCCAATCGTCGTAGTGATGGACGATGACCGTTTTTGGACGGAGAATCTTTATGGCCTCGGTCCAATCGTAGTTGCTGTTCTCGGCAAGGATCGCGACGTCGGGCTCTAATCCGTGGAGATTTTCTTCGATGAAGTTACCAGTGCTCTGGTCCAATAGACGAAGTTTGCCGAAGGTGAAGTAATAGAGATAACTTCCACCCTCGACGAAATGTTTTCCCAGAATCGGCCCTGACAGCGGGTTGGTAATTTCCGCGGACTTGGGTTGGCGCTTTTGACCGCCACGGTTCAGTACGCCGTGCTGGCTTTCGATAACCTGCACTGAGAAGTCTTTGAAATCCAATTTCTCGCCGCCGCTAATAGTCGTCAACAGCGCTTTGTCGACGCCTGCGCTCAAGGAGAGATTTACCGTGGTTCTGGAGCCGATGACCTTGGCCCCGAAGCGCTTGGCGATGAATGGGATATCACCGATATGGTCGGCGTGGCTGTGGCCCGCGAAGATGTAGTCGGCGCCGCTGATAACATTCAGGACAGCCTCTTCGTCGGTTTTCCATTCTTCCGCTGCGACCGACTGCTTGCGCGTGAGGAAAGGGTCGATCAGGATCTTGGTCTGAGCGAACTGAATCTCCCACCCGGCGGTGCCGAGCCATTTCAGGTTGACACGCTGTGCTTGCGGCAAAGCAGAGCCGGTTTCCGATTCCGCGGCTTGCCCAGATCGCACAGCGATCCAAGCCACTATGAGAATGACCATTAAGGCAATCCGCATGATGATCCTCCGGCGTCTGAATTTCAGGGTCTCTTTATACTTCAAACGCCGTCGAATGCCGAGTGGTACTTAACTTTGGCGGAGTGTCCATCCAAGGACCGTACCATTGCGTCCTGGAGATGCGCGTCGTAGCAAAATGAACCGCTATCTAACTCGGTTACTTCTTGACGCGATGGTTTGAAGAATTTTCGAGTGGGCGACGCCCAGCTGCGGAATCTTGTATAGCATCGATGCTTTTCAGCGCCAGCCGGAGATCGTCGAAAAAGTTTTGCGTCGCCGCAAGCTTCGCTTCTAGCCAATTCGCTTTTACTTCTGCGAGCTACGAACCCGCCATTTCAAACGGTAACGTCTTTAGGCGATTTTGGAGAGTTTCGCGAGCTTTTGGCTTTTCGATCAGGAGGAGTTCTAGCCACCGCGGCACTCGCGCATGCGAGAGCGCACTCGAGAAATCGATTCAAGGCGGCGGACCCCACCGCGTCCTTTCGGCGAATGAACATCGTCGGCACCATCGCTTCGTCCTGCGGCAGCGCATGGATTCCCAATTTGCCGTTTTGCGACGCGCGCTCCGACACCAAACGCGGCATCATGGTAATCCCGAGCCCTTCTCTGGCGCAGCCAAAGATGCCGTCGATGGTGCCGAATTCGAGTTGGCCAAAGGAGCCGACGCCGCTCTCCTTCAAGAGTCGTTCGAGACGGGCGCGATAGGAACAGCCCTCGCGCAGGACGAGGATGTTGGCACCCTGCGGCGATCGCACAGCTTCATTGAGCGAGCGAAATTTCGGCGACATGACGAGAACCATTTCTTCGGTGAAGACTTGGGTCTCGACGATTTCAGCGCGCTCGACCGGCCCTGCCACGAACGCTCCCTCCAGTCGGCGGGCGAGCACTTCTTCGATCAGATGCCCCGTCGTGCCCACGGTCAGGACGAGATTTACTTCCGGAAACTTCCGCCGGTAGGCAGATAGAATCGGCGGCAAGCGGATGCCGGCCGTAGATTCGAGAGAGCCGATTTGCAGGCGGCCGCGTGGCGTCGTTTTGTCGCCCATGAGGTTGGCCGCGGCCTTCAATAGTTGCGCGATCTTGATGGCGTAAGGCAGGAGGCGCTCGCCCGCGGAGGTAAGAACGACACCGCGGCTGTGGCGGCGAAAGAGGGCGACGCCGAGCTCGTCTTCTAGCGCGTGGATTCGCGCGGTGACGTTCGATTGAACGGTGTGCAGCTCATCCGACGCTGCGGTGATGCTGCCCAAGCGGGCGACCGCTTCAAACACTCTGAGATCGCTGCTTTCCATTTCACTTCCCGCGCGCGACTATAACACGGTCAAACCTCGCGCTCGAAATCACTTCTTCAGATATCAGTCATCACAACAAACCATTTTACTCGCCGTCGGAACCGGCTTACGCCGGTAAACGAGAATTAAGGACGTCAAGTCGAGGAAATTTCACCCCCAATGATCCCATAGGAGGTAGCGTATGTCGATCCAGACGGTTTTGACGAAACGCTTGGGGATGACCCTTCCGATTATCCAGGCGCCGCTCGCCGGTGGTGGGGATACGCCGGCGCTCGTGGCCGCCGTTTGCAATGCAGGAGGGCTCGCGTTCATCGGTGCGGCCTACCTGACGCCAGAGCAGATCGGCAACGCTTCGCGCGAAGTGCGGGCGCGGACCTCGAAACCTTTCGGAATTAACCTATTCGCGCCGCTGCGCGCGCCCGATCTACCGAGCGGTCCGCAGCCGGCTCTGGAGCGCGTTGCGCGTTTCTTCGCCGAGTTGGGTCTGCCGCCACCCATTCTTCCCGCGGGGTCGCGCGATTCGTTCAACGAACAATTGGCCGCAGCTCTCGAAAGCGGCGCTTCGGTGTTCAGTTTCACCCTCGGCATTCTGCCAAAAAATGCCATTGAAGCGATCAAGGCACGCGGCATGTTTGTGATCGGCACGGCCACGACCGTCGAAGAGGCGATCGCGCTCGAGAAGGCAAAAGTCGATGCCATCGTTACCCAGGGAAGCGAAGCGGGCGGACACCGGGCCACTTTCGCCGCAGATTTCGACTCGGGCATGATCGGAACGATCTCGCTCGTGCCTCAAGTGGTCGACGCCGTGACGGTGCCGGTGATCGCGTCGGGCGGCATTATGGACGGCCGCGGTATCGCCGCCGCGCTGGCGCTTGGCGCAAGCGCCGTTCAGCTGGGTACGGCCTTCCTGACTTGCGACGAGGCCGGCGTCCCGGAGGTTTATAAGAAAGCGATCCTCAAGGCGCGTGAGCATGAGACGCGCCTGACGCGGGCTTTCTCCGGTCGCCCGGCGCGGGGCATCGTCAATCGCTTTTTGACGGCATTCGAAGAGAGCGACGCTGCCGGCGCCATTCTTCCGTTTCCGCTCCAGAACGATCTGACACGGCCACTCCGCGCCGCTGCTGCCAAGCAGGGACGCGCGGAATTTCTGTCACTCTGGGCCGGACAAGGCGTCCGTCTGGCGCAGCGCCGAATGGCCGCGCAACTGGTCGAATGTCTCGCGATCGAGACCGAAACGATAATCCGCAAATTGGCAGCGGCCGGGTAGGAAGCATCGCGATCCTTTGGCGCTGTTCCCGCGCCATCAACGAGCACACTCCCGCCAATCTTGAACTGTGCTTATCTCGAGTAACCTCAACTGAATCTGTACTTTGCTCGGGGATTATAAGTAGCCTGTCGCCGCACAAACAATGAGATCATCAGGCTACCTATCCACGCAGAAGCCTCTGGAGTTTCACTTTTATGTATTACGCGACGCTGGCAAGGCTGCCGTTTATTTTTAGACGGCGGCGCATGCCGGAGGCTGCAAGAGCGCAGCGCGCGCCCTCGCCCCCGGCCATCGCTTTCGCTGGCATGATCGCTCTCGCAGTAGCCATGGGGATTGGGCGGTTCGCTTTCACGCCGATTCTACCGATGATGCAGCAGGATGTGGCCTTGTCGCTGGCCGCCGGTAGCTGGCTGGCATCGGCGAACTATCTTGGCTTCATGCTCGGTGCGGTGTCGGCCATCCGCCTGCCGGTTCGGCACACAATCGTGATTCGCTGGGGCCTCTTCATGATCGGAGTCTTGACGCTGGGGATGGGTTTCACTCGTCAATTCGCGATTTGGATGGTTCTGCGCGCGCTGGCTGGGGTAGCGAACGCCTGGACACAAGTGTTCGTCTTTGCTTGGTGCTTGGATAAACTCTCTGCTGTTCAGCGCCCGATGTTGAACGGCGTGCTGTGCGCGGGCGTCGGAACGGGAATCGTCGTCGTTGGCGGATTTTGTCTGGTGCTTATGCATATGAACGCAAGCTCCGCGCAAGCGTGGACCGGCATTGGGTTGATTGCGCTGATCGCCACCGCCGCAGTCTGGCCAATTTTCAGCGGACCTGAGGATGTGACGCCGGGCAAACGCCAACGGCCAGCACCGTGTGGTCGGCAATCGGATGCTGATTCATTGCTGCTCGTGCTCTGCTTTGGGGCTTCGGGACTCGGCTACATCGTTCCGGCAACTTTTCTGCCTGTTATGGCACAGCAGCGAGTTCCAAACCCGTTGGTCTTCGGCTGGTCCTGGCCCGTTTTTGGTGCCGCCGCTGCAGTCACACCGCTGCTAGCGGCCGGTTGGACACTGCGAGTCGGCAACCGTCGTGTTTGGACTCTCAGCCATATCATGATGGCCGTCGGTGTCGCGCTTCCGGTCCTTTCCCTTAGTATCGGCAGCATCATGATCGCGGCGCTCCTGATTGGCGGCACTTTTATGATTAACGCCCTCGCAAGCATGCAAGAAGCGCAATCGGTTGCGGGTCTTGATGGCGCAACCGGCCTGATGGCGGCTATGATTGCAGCCTTTGCGACTGGACAGATCGTCGGTCCGCTGTTGTTGAGCTATTTAATCGGACCGGACGCTGATTTTTCCCAAGCGCTGCTGATCGCTGCGGCCGCTCTCATCGCCAGCGCATACGCGCTCTCTCGCTCTCATAGATGAATCGAACCGCAGAAAAGCGGCCCAGTATGACGACAACTTGTCGGCCAGTCAGCAGACTCGATTGCCCCGGGTCAGTAAACAAACATGATTACTGCGCGACTAATGGTCGCTGGCGAACCGCTCGATTTCGTGTCGAAGGAGTGTGCAATGTCCAGCGCCTGGTGCTGAACAGCAACCGGCGCGTCGGCGAGATCAAACTGGAGGAGGTCGTCGACCGCAGCATCGTGCGCAAAGTCGGAATCTCTTGCGGTGTCAATTCTAAATTGACAGCGCCGCGGTAGTGTTCGAGAGTTGACAGGATGGCGCGTTAGCGCATACGCTGTCGCCAAAACAATTTGACAAGTGAGGAGATGTACCCATGCTGACGCTTTATTTTAGTCCCGGCGCATGTTCTTTGGCCTCTCACATCGGCCTCGAGGAAACCGGCGCGCCTTATGAGGCAAAGCCGATCCTGCTCGCAAAAGGGCAGCAGAGAACCGAGGCCTATCAGAAGATCAACCCGCGCGGTAAAGTACCCGCGCTCAGCATCGACGGCAAGATCCTTGTCGAGAACACGGCGATACTCACGTATCTTGCGCGGCGGTTTCCGGAAAAGAAGCTGATGCCGGCCGATCCGGCCGAGGAGGCGAGCGGCATCGCGACGATGTGCTGGTTCTCCAGTATCGTGCATCCCTCTTACCAGCGCGTGAACCGGCCCGAGCGTTTTGCTGAAGGCGAAGCGGCGCACGCAGGGGTAAAAGAAAACGGACGGAAATCGTTCTGGGCCAATTGCCAGGAGATCGACTCCATGTTCCAAGGAAAAGACTGGATCATGGGCAGTGATTACACACTCGTCGATCCTTACGCGCTCGTTTTCTACGGCTGGGGCGTGCGCGGCGGATTTCCCATGAAGGAGCTCACCGCCTACACGGCATGGCACGAGCGCATGCTGAAACGGCCGACGGTGAAGAAAACCGTAGACGCCGAGCAGAACATTTCGACAGCATAGCTTCACTCACGTCAGACTCGGCTCGTCACTAACGGCTACGAGCCCAAATGGTTCCAGTCGTTCCAATTGTTCAATCGCTTCGCTTCGTTCAAATCGTTTAGCATTAATCCCGTAAAGTGATCGTGTCTCCGGGCAACTCATTGCGACTGAACTGTCATTTAGCTGTGGTGGGTTCCGCGATTGTCAAAGGTATAAAGACTTGATCCTCAACTTCTCAACGCCTCTATCTCGTGGAGAAAGTCGCTAAAGGAAAAAGTACGATAACGGAAAGGGAATCAGGGTCGCCGCCTAAATCCTTTTTACCCACCTGTTGACGACGCTTCAGGCCGTCAGCTAGCATCCATCACACTCTGAGTGACGGGCACTATGAAAATGGATTTTTTGAAGTTCCGCAGTTTAGCATTCTTAACGATGATATGGCTGGTAGCTGAAACTTTTGCTGCGGAGCTGAGTCCAAACCTGTCAAAGCCGAAACAACAAGCTGACGCAAAAGGCTACACCTTCATCACGAACCACGATGAAATAGTTGCCAAGGCGAAGAAAGAGGGCAAAGTCCGCGTCACTGCAGCCATGGATCTCGCCAACATCAAGATCTATGGCGCTGCCTTCCAAAAGAAATACCCGTTCATCGACATCGATGGCAGGGAGAGCAACGGGCCGGATGTTGCCCAGAGAATTCTGCGCGAGATTCAGAGTGGAGCGGCCAAGGATTGGGATGTTATCCTGGTCTATGCTGAATTCCGGAGCGAATATACCCCTCATCTTTGGAACGTCGATCTTCTTGGCATGGCCGAGCAGGGAGTGCTCCAGATACCGCCTGCAATGATCGACCTAAAATATCGAAATGTCATTTCACCCCATACCCATTTCCAAGTCACGGCTTACAATCCAAAACTGGTTCCCGCCAACTTGCTGCCAAAGACTTGGGAAGACCTCCTTAGGCCGGAACTGATGGGAAAAAAGTTTGCTGTCGATACTCGACCGAAGGATATCGCTGCTCTGGTTCCGGCCTGGGGCTTGGAGAAGACTTTAGACTTTGCCCGCAAGATCGCCGCCCAGCAGCCTATCTGGGTGCTTAATCCAAGTAGAACCTTTGCCTCCATCATGGCGGGGGAGATCCCAATGATGATTGGCGCCAATTTCAAAGCTGTCAAAGGAGCTCAGCGCAAGGATCGCATTGGCGCGCTGCAATATGTCGTCCCTGAGCCCGTGCCCGTGCGGTTTGGTAATTTGCAGGCGGTTGCGGCGACCTCGCAGCGTCCCCATGCTGCGCTACTCTGGCTCGAATGGCTGGCAAGCCCGGAGGCGCAAAAATTAATCGACGAACATGAGCCATTCAACTCTTCTGTATACGTTAAGGGTGGGGCGGTGGCAGAAGAATTAAAGGGGAGAAAGCTATCCCTGACGACCTGGGAGAACCACCATTATATGGAGCAGTGGGAAGCAAAAATAGTCGAGGCCTACGGTTTTCCAAAGGCTAAATAATCGGGAAAGCCGAACTTTTAACAGCACGAAAGACTTGGCAGCCTCATAGTCGAGATCAGCAACCTTACTTGCGTCTGACTAACGAGTTCCTCAGCTTGCGTTGTTCTCTTGTTTCATCGGGTCTAGAAAGGTGAGCTTTGCGCGCAGCAAATTAGGCGTAACACTAAGCGGCTGTAGATCACTTGAGGGGGTTCGATGAAAGCGGTGGCTAACAGTTTGGCAGAACTAGTGTCAGACATCCGATTCCGTAATTTGCCGGAGCAGGTTGTGAAAGAAACAAAGCGGCGGGTCCTGGATGCCTTGGGCTGCGTCTTCGGCGGCTTTCATGGAGAGCCGAGCGTCATCATGCGAAACGTGGCGGCAGACTTAGGAGGGAAGCCCGAGTCCACCGTCCTTGGCGCTACTTACCGAACGTCGTGCGAGAAGGCTGCTCTGGTGAATTCGACGATGCTGCGCTACCTGGATTACATGGACTCTCACGCGGGTCCTGATGCCTGCCACCCCTGTTTTAATATTCCACCTTGTCTAGCTGTCGCCGAGCGCGTAAGCGCCAGCGGGAAAGATCTGATAGCCGCTATTGTGGCCGGGTATGAGATCCAGATTCGTTTCCAAGATGCGTGCAAGATCGGTTCTCGCGGCTGGTTCAGCGGCACGTACTTGGAATTTTCCGTGCCCCTCGCAGTTGGTAAGCTTCTGGGTCTCGACATTGATCGATTAACGAACGCCCTTGCCATCGCTGCGACTCACGCCAACGCTTTGAGCGTCAACAGTGGCAGTATTCCTGCCAGCAAAAGCGTTGCAGATGCAATGGTGGCGTCGACGGGAATTCTAGGGGCGCTGATGGCCCAGGCAGGGCTAACCGGGCCGACGGATATTCTCGACAGCGCGGGTGTATTTGAAAAAGCTGTGGCGGGACGAATCGATATGGAGCGTCTGCTGGCGCCTCTGATTGAGTGTAAGGTGATGGAGGTCAATACCAAGTGGTTCAACACTGTTCGCACCGCGCAGACTGCTGTAACCAGTATGTTTAGTTTGCTCGAGAAGCACCGCCTTAGCTGGCGCGACGTCGAGGCGATTACTCTGTTTCTGCCGACAAAGGAACACATTGGACATGACGGTATATGGAACAGCACCTCCAGGTTGAGACCGCAGAATCGAGACACCGCCAATCACAGCCTGGTTTACAGCTTAGCTGTCGCCATGGTGGATGGGGAACTTGGACCCGAGCAGTATGCGGATGCCAAGCTGCGCGATCCCGATGTTCTTTCTGTTATTGATCGGACCACGCTTCAGTCGGATGCTTCTCTTGACCAGCATTGGCCGGAAGCTGCCGTAAGCCGTGTGGTTCTGAGAACAAAGAACGGGCAGAGCTGTGAGGCGACGACCCTCTATCCGCCCGGGCATCACAAAAACCGCGTCACCGATGAGCTGATCCAGCAAAAGTTTACCAAGCTCACAAGCCAAGTGCTCGGCAAAGAGAAGCAAGCAGCCATCATCCAAACAGTCGGACGCCTGGAGGAGCTTGAGTCGGTAAAGGAACTGACGATTCATTTAGGCGAGGAATAAGCGAGAGGCAAGTATCGAGCGCTAAGGGTCCTGGGGTCGCATCTTTTTACCTGTAATGGTCAGGCGATCGCCTGCGCCGAAAGCGTTCGATAGAAAATTGTTCGCGGTGTCGACAGTGACAGAGAAAAAACCCAGGTCGGTATTCACTTCGCCGTAGGAAATCCATACGCCTCGACAAT
>DASXSW010000117.1:0-3118 GCA_036505755.1 Binatia bacterium
GTCGCGCAGCACCTTCTCGATGTAAGCCAGGTTCGGCGCACGCCCGAACAAGCCACGGCTGAAGCTCACCGTTGACCACACCGACTCGAACGCGTCGGTGGTCAGCTCCTGCGGCACCAGACCGATTTTCGACCGCGCCGCGCGGTAGTCGCGCGCGATGTCGTGGCCGTCTGCGTGCACGACGCCCTCGGTCGGCGTGACGATTCCGCAGACGATGCTGATCAACGTCGTTTTGCCGGCGCCGTTGGGACCGAGCAGCGCAAAAATTTCACCCTTGCGGATCTCGAGGTCGACCCGCTTCAGCGCCTGATGGCCAGAGGCGTAGGTCTTGGTCAACTTCGAGATCGAGATGATCGGTGGCATGGGTTACCTAACGGAATCGCATAGCGAGTCGCGCGCCGGACGCGCCCTGACTCTGGAAATTGTCGAGCTTCATAGGACATAGCGCATAGAGAGCGCAGGTCGGGCATATTTCACTCTGTGAAAGAAACCCGCCCAAATCAACTCCATCCGTGAAAACTTAAAAAAATTGCCGATCTCAGTTGGTGGCCTCTTTGCGACAACGTGAGACCTGATAAGATGAATTCCGTACTCGTCAGAGTAACGTTACAGACAGAGGAAAGTGTCCATGCTGCCGCGAAACAGGTTTATCGTTATTCTTACGTTGGGCGCTTGTGCTGGAGTCAGTTTGATCGCGACTCTGGGTTGGGCTGATCTGCAAAAATATGTCGATAAGCCTGAGGCTGCGTTCGAGTGGAAACTGAAAACCAAACTCGACGGCGAGCAGTCCGGAGACCGGATTTACGATCTCCAGTTCGTGTCACAGATTTGGCAGGAGAACAAATGGCAGCACCAATTGCAAGTTTATCGGCCGCAAAGTGTCGCGCCAAACTCGACGATTTTTCTATGGGTCACAGGGGGCTCCGCGAGACCCGAATACGTTGCGATGGGCATGGAGCTGGCCCGAAAGATCAGAGCTCCGGTCGCTTTTCTCTATCACGTTCCGAATCAGCCGTTACTCGAGGGTAACCTGCGCGAAGACGACCTGATCGCCGAGACATTTGTCCGTTATCTCAAAACTAAGGATGAAAACTGGCCGCTGCTCTTTCCAATGGTGAAGAGCGTAATCAAGGCGATGGACGTTCTGCAGGCGTTCGGCAAGAAAGAATGGAGCGAACCGATCGATAAGTTCATCGTCGCGGGCGCGTCGAAGCGCGGTTGGACAACGTGGCTCACTGCTGCCGTTGACCAGCGGATCAAAGCCATTGCCCCAGTGGTCATTGATACGCTCAACATGCGTGCGCAGATGCCGCGGCAGCTCCAAGCGTTTGGCGATTATAGCTCCCGGCTTACGCCCTACAGCAGCCGAGGACTGCTACCGATACCGGAAACACCCGAAGGTGAGCGCCTCTTGAGCATGGTCGATCCCTGGGCGTACCGCGACAGGTTGACTATGCCTAAGTTGATCGTCAATGGAACCAATGATTTTTACTGGGCCACGGACGCTCTCAATCTTTATTGGGACGGAATCCCGGCCGACAAGTGGGTGCTCTATGTTCCCAACGCCGGCCATAACCTGAGACGGCAAGACCGGCCTCAACCGGATCAGTTGAACGACCTTATCAACGGCCTTGCCGCTTTCTCACGCCATCAAATCACTGGCACATCCATGCCGAAGTTGAGCTGGAAACACGAAACCGTGAACGGCAAGCTGCGCCTCACCATCGCTGCGACGCCCGCGCCTACAGGCGCGAGGCTTTGGATCGCGCAGACACCGACGAGGGATTTCCGCACTGCTGGATGGAGCGAGCATAAAGTGAGCCTGTCGGACGGGAAAATTGTCGGTGAGATGCTGCCACCGGAGAAAGGCCATCTTGCGTTTTTCGGCGAGCTGGATTACGAGATCGACGGCTTGCGTTACCACCTCTCTACTCAGGTGCGGATGACGGAGGCATTAGGCAACAGGCCATAGGAATAGTAGGAAAACAAGTTTCAGAGTATTTAGCGGACGAGCGGAACGGTCGGTGGTTCAAGACGTCAATCCGATTCGGAGATCTTAGTGGGGAGGCACGGAGCGCGCGGAGTTCGTGCGAGCTTGCTCCCCGGGGCTTAGGTTTAGCTATTTTAGAAGCGTCTTTTCAAATAAAACCGACAGTTTTTTGTAATTCCGACCGGTTTCCAGAGGGTTCGGCATAAAGAATTTCAGTCCCTGGTGCAGTTCATGGTCTTCCGTCTGGACGTCTGTTCGGGCCGGAAGACGCCCGCTGCTTGCCAGCAGGTTTTGGCCGTCTTTCGACAACAAGAAGTCCAGATAGAGCATAGCGGCATGAGGGTGGGGAGCGTTGGCGGCGAGCAATAGCAAGCTCGGTCGTAGAAGAACGGGCGAAATCCGAATCGGTTCGATGGGCGCGCCGGCCTTCTTGAGATCGAGATTCGCATTGGAAACCATCGTGATCGGGAATTCGCCGGCTGCCAGGAGTTGCAGTTGGAGAGAACGGCCTCTGAGAAATTTGACATCCTGTTTGGTCAGTCTTTCGAAGTATCTCAGAGCCCTCTGCTCTCCCATATGCTTGAGCAAAAATCCCATCCATTCGAAGGCTTCCGTGTCCAGGGACAGCTTGCCCTTCCATTTGGGGTCCAAAAAGTCTTCCCAGCTTCTCGGAACTTCATCCGCTTTAACGAGTTTTCTGTTGTAGGCGGCGAAGAGTAACGTCGCGTGTTGAACCGTCCACAAACCTTCTTTGTCGGCGAATCCTTCCCGAAGGTTCTCCCGCATGGGAGAGATGTATTTTGCCATCACTCCGCGATCGACAAGACAATGGAAGCTATCAACAATGTGTTTGCCTTGGCCGCGCGGCTCAAACCGGAGATCGCGGACTTAAACCCTCTGATCATGTGGAATACGCATTATTTGAGAGAGTTGGACGATAGCGGTTTCATTGACAACCTGTATCGATAGAGCCAACGAACGGTCGAGATAATTTGCCGCATGAAACGCTCCGGCGTCGCAGATCTTCCGCTTCACGGCGGTTGCGTCCCGCAATGGCTTGCGGAACGGATGACCAAACTGGGCACGGCCATCACCGAAGCCATCGTCCAAGACTACGGCGCTTCGGTC
>DASXSW010000118.1:0-4014 GCA_036505755.1 Binatia bacterium
GGGCGCCGATCAACTGCTCGTTTGGCCCGGAGTCGAGCTGGCGGTGATGGGTGGCGGCGGCGCGGTCAATGTTTTATACAGGCGCGAGATCGAGCAGTCCGCCGATCCGGCCAAAACCCGCGCGGAAAAAATCGCCGAGTACCAGGAACGCTTTAATGGCCCGTTCGAAGCTCTTTCGAAGCAATTCGCTCAGGCGGCGATCCGGCCGCAAGAGACACGCCAGCGGCTGGTGCAATCTTTGGAAATTTTGCGCCACAAGAGAGAGGAACGACCGAGAAAAAAACACGGCGTTATGCCGGTGTAGCATAACCCGGATCGGTTGCGTTTAGCGGCAGCGACACGAAGAAAGTACTCCCCTTCCCCGGCTCACTCTCTACCCAGATGCGCCCGCCGTGGGCTTCGACAATTTTCTTGCAGATCGCCAGTCCAAGCCCCGTGCCTTTACGATCGGCTTGTTGTCCACTGATGACTTGGCGATATTTGTCAAAAATAAGATCCGTTTCGTCGCCAGCTATGCCGATTCCGGAATCTTTGACCCACATGACGACGTCACGATCGCCATAGACCTGCGCTGCGACCTCGACGGCACCGCCGGCATCGCTGAATTTAAACGCATTGCTCAAAAGATTATCCAAGACCTGGTTGAAACGCCGGCCATCGAGAAAAAGTGGCGGAAAAGAATCGCTGATCGAAGTCTTAAGCACGAGCTTTCGTTTATCCGCTTCTACCGAATATTCCAGTAATCTGTCGCGAAGCAACGTGGCCAGGTCGACCGGCGCTTTGATGAGTTGCAGTTTTCCGGCATCGATCTTCGACATATCGAGAAAATCGCTCACGTGACCAATCAAGCTTCTGCAGCTCTCCTCCACTTTCCAAAGCCACTTCCTTTGCAGTTCCGTAACCGGTCCGAACAACCCGTCCCTGATCGAATCTGTGATCGAGACCATATTCGATAGCGGCGAGCGTAGATCATGGGCCACCATAGCGGTAAAATCGGCCAAGGTTTGCTCCGCCCGTTTGCGCTCTTCGATCTCTCGGCGCAATTCTTGGTTTGCCCGCAACGTAGCGCTGTAGAGTCTCGCATTTTCCACGGCTAGGGCGATCTGCCGCGACATCGCCTGGAAAAATTGTTTTTCGTCCGTGCCGAATGGACGCACACGAGTGCTCATCAGCGCGGCCGCCGCCTGGAGTGGCGCGCCATGCGTCAGCGGCAAGACCGCGAGGGATTTGATCTCATTGGTTTCAGCGGCAAGCGTAAGCTCGGGTGCCGCGGCAACGTCTTCAACAAACCACGCGTTTCTGCACTCCCAAAAGCATTGCTCGAACTCGTTGCCCAGTTGCGACCAAATCTGCTCGAGATCTTTGAGTGAATGGGATTTTGAAGAGACACCGTAAAATGTGCGATCCGGGGTTCCCTGAGAGAAGCGCACGAAGGCAAAATCAAACCCGCTTGCTGCCAACAAGCGGCTCAAGCCGCGCTCGACCACTTCGTCTACGGAGAGCGTGCCGGCAATTTCCCGCGACACACTGTTGAGCATCTCCAGGTGATCGGTATAGGCGAGCAGTTGCTCTTCGCCTTTGCGCAGCAACGTGATGTCCCGGGTAATCGTGGCCGCTCCCACGACTTTGCCGCGCAAATCGCGGGTCGGTGATAGCGAGGCGGACACGTCGAAATTGTGGCCATCCTTGCGCATGCGCCGACTCTCGTATCGGTTGATGCCACGGCCGTGTTTGACGATCTCCAGGAGCTCGGTGACTTCGCCATGGAGTTCCGGCGGGACCAGCCGCTCCACCGGTTGGCCGACCATCTCATGAGATCTGAATCCGTACATCGATTCCGCGCCGGCATTCCAACTTGTGACAATGCCGTCCAGCCTCATACCGATGATCGCGTCTTCAGAAGACTCGACAATCGCCGCGAGCCGAGCTCGCGCTTCCTCGGCCTCGGCACGGATCTTCACGTATCCCACGACAAACTTGCTGCCGATCAGCCAAGCCATAATCGTTGCCGAGAAGGAAACCAGCGCAAGCCAGCTCAAGTTGCGCGCCAACGAACGGTTGACTTGGCCGAACGCGACGTCCTTGGGAATACCGACCATCACATAAATTTGTCCGGCGGCGGCGTTTACCGACAGCGGCTTGAGTGCGTAGAGCCGGTCCACGCCGTCTAAACCAACCAGTTCTTTAGTGACCTGGCTGCGTAGCTGCAACATCTCGAACAGCGAGGCGTCGGGAATATGTCTGCCGACCCACTTCTGTGGTTCGGGAAATCTGGCTAAGAGGATACCTTTGCTATCGACTACTGACAGGGATACTCCGTCAGGCAAGTTGTGTTCCGCCGCCAGCTCGTTGATCCAGCTGATATCCAACGCGACGAAGATTATCGCGCTGACGCGGCTGTTATGAGTGAGAATAGGATAGCCAAAATTGACGCTCCTTCGCTCGGCTTTGCTGTGAAGCTGATAATCGCCGATGGCAAAAGTCCGGGCGGTCATTGCGCCGCGAAAGTGGTTGGTGCGCGCCAAATTTTCGCCGGCGGCGCGAGATTGCTCGGCGCGACAGACTATATCGCCGTTGGAGTCGGCGACGCCTAGATCGACATAAAGTTTGTTGCGTTCGGCAAATCGCCTGAGAAAATCGCTGCAACCTGCGAAGTCGTTATCTGTCACATCCGGCGTTTCGGCCAAGAGAGTTAACAACTGCTTGGCCGAATCGATGAATCGCGCCTCCCGAAGCGCAACTTTTTCGACGATCTGCCAGGCATTCTCTTGGGCCTCGGCGATCTGAAGATCGCGCGCCAGTTTGGCCTGATAAAGAATCAATGCAAGAATTGGCAGGACCGCGACCAGTATAATGATCAGCAATCTTTGCCGCAGTTCTCGCAGAAACGAGCCCGTGGCCTGAAGTAGGATCTCGTCAAGCTTCCGCATGCCTGCTAGGTCCTAGTTGTGCCCACGGATTATTCTGGTTGGCCCAAAAACGCCTTCGCTCCGTGTGAAAACAACCTTGATAGTTTTTCAAAGTCCGAGGCAGGGTTGTTACTTGGCTTGTGCCACTGTCCGGTTTATTCCAAACCCCTTTCACACTACGACGGGTATTTATCTGAGGCTTCGATTCTTCAGCAAAGCCGACAGATCGCCATATCTGCGCTGGCAATCTATCCGGCCTTTCGTGTGACTCATAAGGAATCGCCGTTTTCTGTGGTACCGCTTGAGCCCTCGCGAAATCGAATCCACTGTGCTAGTTGGCTCTCGCGCAAGCGCCACTGGCCGCCAACTTTGAATGCAGGCAGATCGTTTTTTCGGATCATTCGCTGCAGGGTACGCGTGGAGACATGGAGCATTTGCGCAGCTTCGGGAAGAGTCAGCAGCCGGAGACTTTCCAATTCTTTTTCCATAACGTATTCCCGAGCGCTTCTTGAGCAATGCCGGTGCCATCGATCCGGCATACTTAAGGGCCTGTTTTTGCGGGAGAAGAATAAATCTGCTCCGGGAGAAGCGGTACAGAAATGGACAAACTGTGACGGCCAAGGGCAGTGCCGGACCGCCCCCGGGCAGGGAAATTCTGCGCGGCCCAAAGTTTGCCCGTCGCCGAGGCAAGCTTACGGCGTGGCTGAAAATGGTAAGCATTGACGGCCCGATTGTTGCTCAGCACGCCGACGCCGGATATCGCGTCGGGGTATCAGCAAGGCAGGATCTATTGACGATAGAGGATTTCGCCGCAATTAGTCGTATCGTAACCGCCGAGCGCAGCCACCGCCGATTTAAATCCATCAGAACGAATAGTTTGCGCCAGCTTTGCGCCGCGCTCAGAATCGAAAAAGGGACGAGAAACCAGCAAGTCATACTCTTCACTGGCGACCGGAATGAAATCGAGTGCCAATGCCGTGGCCGCGGCGCGCACGCCGAGAGCAGCATCGGCTAGGCCGCTCGCCACCGCCACGCCGACGGCCATATGGGTAAATTCTTCGCGTTCGTAGCCAGCGATCGCTGCTGGGTCAATGCCGAGTTTCTT
>DASXSW010000119.1:0-3843 GCA_036505755.1 Binatia bacterium
GCTCCCAGAGGACGGCGACGAGAGCGTTGGAGCTGGCGACCAATTTGAGTTCGCCGACAGGCGATTTGATCTTCTTGTAGAAGAGAGTCATGTTCATATCTCCTTTTTTCTCTTGGAAAGTGATTGCGCGAATTCCTTCCATAGGTACGTCGCCGCATAGGATCTCCACGGTTTGACAGCTGCCAAGTCAAGATCGGGGTGAAGCTCGAGTGCCCGCTTAAGAATCAAATCGGTTTTAGGAAACGCGTCAGTGTCACCGAGGGCTCTGAGGCTTATATATTCGGCCGACCACGGGCCGAGGCCCTTGGTCTCGAGCAACGCTTTTCGAAACGCCACCAGATCTTGAGTATACGAAAGGGAGATAACTCCACGCAGCACGCGACGGCTGAATTGTCGAATCGCCTCTCTGCGGGCGACGGTTGTCTTGACTTCGCTCAACTCGGCCTTCGCCAGGACTTCAGGTCGAGGAAATAGGCGCGTCGGTTCTCCCGATACAGGGTGTACGATCTCATCGCCGTAACCGCGCACGAGCTGGCCGACAAGATTTGACCGATGTTCAGCCGAAACGAGCTGGCCCAAGATCGAACAGATCGCCGTTTCAAAGGGATCCCATCCCCGGGGAAGTCTCAGGCCTGGATAGCGATCGCAGAGTTTTTTGAGAACCGGAACCCGACTAAAGCAACGCGCAATCAGCAAGGGATCGGAATCTAAATCGAACATTTTCCGGACACGACTTTCAACTTCCCAAAGAATCCTGCGGTTTCCAGTCACAATCCGGAGTTTCAGTTGTGGCTCGCCGACCAGCGCTTGAACCCGGAGAAAGCCGATCGTGCTATTAATGCGAAAAATTCGCTCAAAGGAATCTTCCACGACCCGTTCAACTCCCGGGATCGGATGAGATTGGTAGAACCGAATGATGGTCTGCCAATCGTAAGGAGACGTGAAATGAAGATTCAACTCGATCTCATCTCCGCGATCGGTCTTTGAACGAGCTTTTCTTAATGTGCCTCGCGGTTTCAACAATTCTCTACCCGGGCCGGCAGATTTTGCACGGGCGCATGCCTGCTCGCTCTGCCTGTCGCGGATCGGCGAAAAAGAGGATCTGCGCGCGGTCTACATGGGCCGCGGTCCGGCAGTCTCTTCGACAGTAAATCTTGCTCACCTTGTGACCCCATATCACGCTATCGGGAATTCTCGCCTGCGCGGTATTCAGCTCGAAACCCTCGCTCCGAAGCAGTTGCAATTTGCGCGCGGCGCCGCCCGCGTATCCGCCGATCCGTCCGTCCGAGGAAATCACGCGGTGGCATGGCACGTAGATCGGTATCGGATTATCGTGCAATGCATTGCCGACGGCTCTTGCGCTGTTTGCGGCTTGCAAGGCCGCGCCCAATGCCTGGTAACTGATCAGCGCGCCACGAGGCACACTCTGCAGTTTGTCTAGAACCTTCTTTTGAAAAGAGGTTCCTACAAGACTCAGGTCGACTTTCTGGCGCAACGCCTTTGCGTCGCCGGCGAGATAGCGACGAATCTCGTCGCCGACTTCTCTGACAGTGCGTTGATCCTCGACAGGATCGAATACCAATCGCAGCTTCTGAATCGTACCCTTGAGATCACTGGCGCCCTGCAAATAACAATTGAGCAAAACGCCGTCGGCGCTCATCGCCACCAGCAAATCGCCCAATGGCGATTTCACGACGCCCACCGCAGCCTGCGGCCGCCGAACGTGCTGCAACGCCTCATCGACACCGCCCCGAGTCCGGCGCAGCAATTCCTCGACTGCTTTGTTGCCGAATTCGTTGCCGATTGAATCAAGAAGAGTTTCGACTTTCATGGGTTTCACCATTTTGCCTTAATTTTTTTCACAGCCTGTGAAACGTTGGCTCGCGCGTTATCCTCGGTACAGTCCATCGCGGTGGCTATTTCGCCGTAATCGAGGCCGGCAAAATAACGCAAATGGAGCGCCTCGCGCTGTCTTGTCGGGAGATCAGAGATTAATTCGCGCACATGAATAGTAGCGTAGCCTTCGTTTTCATGATCGAATCGATGATTTTTTCCAATCATGTCGGCTGCCGATAATTCTTGCTTATCTTGTACGACCATGCCCGCCCACCGGACGCGATCACGGAATCGATTCCGACACAGGTTGGTGGCGATCGCATACAACCACGGCCTCACCTCGCTTTGAGGCTCAAGTCGGGGATAGGCGCGGTACGCGCGCAACCAGGTTTCCTGGAATAAGTCCGCCGCATCGTCGCGATCGCCAGATACACGCAGCAGATAGCGCATGATTTCCCGTTCGTGGCGCTTCATGATTCCCTCGAAAGGACGCGGTACGAGTAGCTTTTGTTGCGCCATACAGCTTAAAACCCCGAAGACGCCTGTATGTGAAAATCTCCCCTATATTTTCTTCAAAGATACCGAGTCTCTGCAAATTTCCCAAGACGTTGCCCGGCGCGATCCGATCAGAAGTCAATTTTTTCGTTTCACAAATGAGGAAGACGGGTGTTTTAAGATCGTAGGAATGAGCGTAACAGCGATGTCCGCGTTCGTTACTATGACTGCGGGCAATGCCTATGCCGGCATGGGGCCTCACGGTGAGGCGGACTATAGCGATGTTGGAGACGAGGCAGCGGGTCGTTAACTGCGACGCGTCTTGGAAAACGACAATGTGCGTGGAATGGGTGTCAGATTTGCCGCACTTGCGTTGCCGACGCCATAATGAAGCTCATCAGCTGCAGAGGGTGTGACACCATTTTTCATTGGACCAGTTTCGATTTTTGGCCGTCCCTAAGTAAACTATTTCTTTTCCTTGGCGAGTTTTTTTAAGAGCCGTTTGCGCTGACTTATGCAGGAGGTCGCTTTATTTTCGGCGGCGTCCTCCGATTGGCATCCCATGCAGACCGGGCAAATCCAGCCGCCGCACGTGCAACGCCCGCAGGCTTTGCCCGTCAGACCGGGCTTGGTGTGAAATGTTTTATGACAGCGAACACAGAGGATCTCGGTCGCCGCGTCGAGAATTTCCAAATCGTCGAAGGGAGCGATATGGCGCATCGACTCGCCACTGACTACCACCCGATATTGAAAAGCCTCTTTGGTGACGGGCATCTCCAGTAAAGCTCCGTCTCTCGTGAAGCAGGCTTTGATCGCCGTCGTGCCCTCGATCTTGCCTTCATAGCCCTTCTTCTTATGTCGCACCAAGGTGCCATCTCGCAAACTAATACCGATGTTTTCCGCCATGACGACCTCCCTATCGAAACAAAAGCCTCCGGCTCGTTTAAAGCTCGGAGGCTCAATGAATACGTCGAACAAGCTCTAAAGGATGTCTAACAATAGCACTTTGCTCGGTGTATAGCGAACCCTCCCGGCGACCCCAAAAAGCTCTCATGAAATTGCCGCGATGCGCGAGCTCAAGAGGCGTAAATGTGGACCCCCGCGGTTTAGCCGTCAATATTTCGCCAAAACATCAAGTAACTTCTGCGCGCCGGCCGGCGGTTTTACATCACCCGCGAGGATATCAGCCGGGAAGACCGGCTTGCCGTAATACTCCTCGTTTGCCTCATACCGGGTCGCGATCACCGTCCCTTCCAACGAAACACCGGCAAAAATTCCTTGGCTGCGGCTGTAAGTATAGATTGCCGCCTGCAGCGTCACGCCGGCCTCGGCGGAACGTCCGATGGGACCGATTGCCGCGCTTAGGTTACCTCCGAGAGTTACATTGCTGCCTTTGGAGAATGCGTTAACCGCCTCTTGGGTATTGAGAATGATCACGTACTCAGAGACCTGTACTCCGGCTTGGAAGCCGACTCCTATCCCTCCCGTACCGATGGCCGAGGGAGCGCTCCA